>CBFGNA010000268.1:0-4290 GCA_965650045.1 uncultured Polaromonas sp. | reverse complement strand
CAGGATCAGCGCGTACGGCGTGTTCAGGTCGATCTGGGTGAACAGACCGAGGGAGATCGTCATGCCGATCGACCCCGGGATGACCAGCGGACGACCACCGTAGAGATCGAACAGCTTGCCGACCCGCGGGTCCAGCGCCTTGTGTTCAGGATGGCCGTAGCCGGCAATCGGTTGCTTGCGCGCACGCAAATCGGCGACCACCACGCGCGCTGCCGCGGTGACGTCGCCCTGGTGATTCGCCGCTTCCTTTTCGACCGCCAGAAACAGGCGGCCAGCGGTTTCGGAAGCACCCAGAATCACCGAGCCCGAGCCCAGGATGCCGGCAGCCACTGCGCCCTGCATTGCGTCGGGTGCGGCGGCCAGGGTCATGCGTGCTGCCTGCACACTGGGCACCAGGCCGTGTTCGGCAATGGCCACCAGCGTGGCATTGAGCACGGCGCTGGTCGCGGCATCGGCACGGCGGCCGGTCACCAGCAGGAAAAAATAGTCGCCGAAGTTGATCTGTCCGATCAGTTCTTGCGCGAGGTCAGCACCGCGAACGACGATGGTGTGTTCGTTCGAGGTGCAGATGGCGGAACGTGGCACGGTGGCCTTGCCGATTTTCAATGGCTTCTCCAGTAAAAGTGCGCGAGGTGGTTCAGGCGCTGGCGACCAGCCGGAAGTCGTACTTCGCGCTGTAGAACGTTTTATCGAGGGTGCGGCCATCGGGTGCCTGGCCGGCCGGATGTGTGTCGAAATCCACGATCAGGCTGTTGCGCACGCCGAACACCGCGTCCGAGTCGATGTAGGGGCTGTCCGAAACAAAAATGTGCGTGGTCAGACCTTCGTGGCCTGGGGCGCTCAACATCATGTGCATGTGACCGGGACGGTTCGGGTGGCGGCCCATGCGGTGCAACATGCCACCCACCGGCCCGTCGGCCGGGACCGGATAAAACGAGGGCTTGATGGACCAGAAGCGGTAGTTGCCGTCGGCATCGGTGTAAAAACGCGCGCGCAGTGACATGCCTGCGTCCTCGCCTTTTTGCATGTCGTAAAACCCTTCGCCGTCGCCCGACCAGACATCCACGGCGCAGTGCGCAATGGGTTTGCCGGCAAGGTCGGTCACGCGGCCGTGGTAGTAACACGGCTCGCCCGGATGGCCGGCGCCGATGTCGGCACCCAGCGGCAGCTCGGGGGCGCCCTCCCAGTAAAACGGGCCCTGCACCGTGGCTTCGGTCGGCGCATCGACGCCGGTGCGTGCCTTGTGCGCCGCAGCGCCTTTGGCCTGTTCGATGGCCACCACCAGCATCGAGATGCCCAGCGTGTCGCTCAGCAGGATGAACTCCTGGCGTTTCTCGTCACACATCTTGCCGGTGGCGGTGAGGAACTGGATCGCCGTCATCCATTCATCGGGGGTGAGTTGTACATCCCGCACAAAAGCGTGCGCGTGTTTCACGAGGGAAGTCATCACCTGCTTGAACCGGGCGTCCTGGCAGTCCGCCATGCGGTCCACCACGGCTTGTGCCAGGTCCTGTGCTTCGAGTTGCGCCATGTTTTTGTCTCCTGTTTCTGGGGGTGCCCGGGGGGCGTGGCAATAAGAAAGCCTTGCGAGTCTAGGATGTCACGCCACACCCGGGAAGTGATTAATTTCCACCGTTATCATCGATGGCATCAATGATTGATTTCGGGGACTTTCATGGAACTTCGCCACGTCCGTTATTTCGATGCCATCGCCGAAACCCTGAACTTCACGCGGGCGGCTGAACGCCTTCACGTCACCCAGTCCACGCTGTCGCACCAGATCCGGCAGATGGAAGACGAACTCGGCGTCGAGCTGTTTGACCGCAGTGCCAAGAAAATACGCATGACCGAGTCCGGCGAACTTCTGCGCACCTACCTGACGCCCGCGCTGGAGCAGATCGACCGCGGCGTGCAGGCCCTGCGCGGCGAGGTCGAGGCCCTGACGGGCACCATCCGCCTGGGCACCACGCCGAGTTTCAACACGCGCATGGTGCCGCACTGCGTCTCGTCCTTCCTGCACCACTACCCCGGCATCCAGGTCACGGTGGAGGAGCTGTCTGCCGCCATGATCGCCAGCCAGCTGAAGTCCGGCGGGCTCGATCTGGCGGTCTCCTACCGGCCCGAGGGCAGCGACCTGTGGTTTGAGCCGCTTTACAACGAGGAGCTGCGCCTGGTGGTGGCGGCATCGCATCCGCTGGCGAAGCGGCGGCGCGTACGCGTGGTGGAGCTGCATCATGTCCGCATGGTGCTGCTGGATCCGCAGTTCCAGACGCGCCAGTTGCTCAATGAATGTTTTGAGGCGGCGGGTGCCGAGCCGCTGGTGGTCGCGCAGCTCAACTCCGTCGCGCCCATGATCGAGTTGATCCGCCAGACCGGGCTGGCCGGCATCATCGGCGAGACCGCCGTCACACCCTCCGCCGACCTGCGCGTGGTGCCGCTGGAAGACCCGACGCCGATACGCACCCCCGGCATGCTCTGGCGCAAGGGCGCCACCCGCTCGCCGGTGATCAAGCATTTTGCCGACATCATCCGCCGGGCCACGGCCCAGGACGCTTGAGGCTTGCAGCGGATCACAGCAGCGAACATGCCTGCTCGAAGGACAAGCGCGGGTTGCGGTCGAACAGCTTGCTGTCGTCGCCGTACCCAAGGTTGATCAGGAAGTTGGCCTGCAGCCGGCCATCGGCGAAAAATTCGGCATTGACCTTGGCCAGATCCACACCGCTCATGGGCCCACAGTCCAGCCCCAGCGCGCGCGCAGCCATGATGAACCAGGCGCCGCCCAGCGTGCCGTTGCGCGTGGCCGTGCCCTGCGCCAGCCCGGGGTTGCCTTCGAAGTTTTCCTTGGCGCCTGGCTTGTGCCAGACCTGCGGCATGTGTTCGTAGAACTTCGTGTCGTTGGCCACGATCACCGTCACCGGTGCATCCCGCGTCTTGTCCAGGTTGCCTGGCGACAGCGCGGGCAACAGGCGCGCGCGTGATTCGGGCGAGACCAGAAACACAAAACGGGCCGGCTGGGTGTTCATGGAGGTCGGGCCCATGGCCGCCAGTTCGTACACCTGCCTGAGCAGGTCCGCCGGAACCGGCTTGTCGATGAAACCGTTGGCGGTGCGTGCCTTGAGGAACAACTGGTCGAGGCTTTCGGAGGCGATGGTCATGGCTTGCTTTTCGTGAAAAGGTTGAGGGAGGTCATTCGACCTTGATGCCGGCGTCGCGGACCAGTTTTGTCCAGCGCACCACATCGCGCTGCACCAGGCTGCCGGTCTCCGCCGCGTCCAGGTTCATGGGTTTGCCGCCGGCCTTGCGGAAGGCATCCATGACGTCCGGCGCGGCAATCACCTTGCCCAGATCGGCGCGCAGGCGGGCCAGCACCTCGGGCGGTGTTTTTGCGGGTGCAAAGAAGCCGAACCAGGACTCCAGTTCCAGCGCGGCGACACCGGTCTCCTGCACGGTCGGCACTTCCGGGTGCATGGGGTTGCGCTGGCCGCCAGACACCGCCAGCGCCCTGACGTTGCCGGCATCCACCTGCACGCGCGCGGTCGGCGAGAGGTCAAAGAACAAATCGACCCGCCCGCCCAGCAGGTCCTGGTACGCGGCCTGCGCACCCCGGTAAGGCACGTGCGTGACCTGCACGCCCGCCAGATGCCACAGCGCCGCGGGCAGCACGTGCTGGCCGGAACCATTTCCGGCCGACGCATAGGTCAGCTTGCCGGGGTTGGCCTTGGCGTAGGCCACCACGTCTTTCAGCGACGCCAGCGGCAAGTCCTTGCGCGCCATCAGCGTGTAGCTGTAAGCCACGGCCAGCCCGACCGGCTCGAAGTCCTTCAGGCTGTCATAGGGCAAATTGCGGTACAGGCCGGGATTGAGCGCAATGTTGGACACCGAACCGACCAGCAAGGTGTAGCCGTCGGGTGCCGCCTTGGCGACGAAGTCCGTGCCCACCAGCGTGCCCGAGCCGGGTTTGTTTTCCACGATGAAGCTCTGCCCCATCTGCTTGCCCATACGATCAGCCAGCAAGCGCCCGACAAAGTCAAAGCCGCCGCCCGGCGGTTGCGGCACCGCCACCTTGACCACCCGGTTCGGGTAGGGTCCGTTCTGGGCCTGGGCCGGCAGGATGCCGGCGACAGCGGCCAGCGCCAGGGCCGCTGCGAGACGACGCGGCACAACAGGCCCTCGGTGGAACAAAGCGATCATGATGTCTCCTCTTGTTTCTTGTGTTGACCAGCAAAGGCGGTTCAGCGCTCCAGCGCGCCGCCGGCCAGCCAGCGCGCGCCGCGCTGGTACAACTCGTCC
>CBFGNA010000267.1:0-4296 GCA_965650045.1 uncultured Polaromonas sp. | reverse complement strand
ATAACGAGTGCGGCACCGACACGACATCATGCCAACTTCATGCGATCGGGCCCAAGGTGACATGGCGAACAGAACGCACGGGCAAATGCCGCCAAGCTGGCACATTGCGTTTGCCGGACTGCCATATGCCTGACACCCTGCGACTTTCTTCCCTGCTAAGTCAATATGACTTCCACCCCGCCAATGCGCTGTTGGCCGCCGCTGCCGCCATGCCGGCCAGACACAGGCCCGCATAAACCCAGCCCTGGGCCAAGGCCGGCTGCTGCAGTTGCAGGGCAGCACCCGCGACAAATCCGCAAAAAGCCAGCCCCGGTGGCGTGGCCGAAAGTGATGGACGCACAGGCCTCCCTGTCGAATTGTTGTGGTGTGCTGCCGCCAAGCTGCTCAACGGCTGGCCACGCGCATTCGCCGACACGCTGTTTCGATCACAGCCATGCGCCCCCCGCCCGCGTGCCGCCCACAGGCATTCGGGGTTTTGGCTCACCTCTTGCTTGTGTTGGGGCGATTAAAACCAACGAAGGCAGGCCGTCTGGCCATTTTCTGCGGCATAGTTGCCACAACGCCCCGATATTCCTGAAAAGCGAGACCGACTTGTCCATCCACGTTGCCCTGAGCCACATCACCCACTACAAATACGACCGCCTGGTCCGACTCGGTCCGCAGGTCGTCCGGCTGCGCCCTGCCCCGCACAGCCGCACCCGGGTGCTGTCCTATTCGCTGAAGGTCGAGCCCAAAAATCATTTCATCAACTGGCAGCAGGACCCGTTTGCCAACTATCAGGCCCGGCTGGTGTTTCCCGAGCCGACACGGGAGTTCAAGGTCACGGTGGACCTGGTTGTCGAGATGGCGGTGTTCAACCCCTTCGATTTTTTCCTGGAGCCCGAAGCGGAAGCATTCCCCTTCAAGTACAGCAAGGACCAGGCACGCGAACTGGCGCCCTACCTCGCCACCGAACCGGTCACACCGCTGCTCAAGGCCTACCTGGACAGCGTGGACCGCACACCCAAACCCACCATCGACTTCCTGGTCGGGCTGAACCAGAAGCTGCAGGGCGACATCCAGTACGCCATCCGCATGGAGCCCGGCGTGCAGACGCCCGAAGAAACCCTGAAGCTGGCCGTCGGCTCCTGCCGCGACACCGGCTGGCTGATGGTCCAGTTGTTCCGCCATCTCGGCCTGGCCGCGCGTTTTGTGTCGGGCTACCTGATCCAGCTCAAGGCCGATGTCAAATCGCTGGACGGTCCGAGTGGCGCCGAGGCCGACTTCACCGACCTGCACGCCTGGTGCGAGGTGTTCCTGCCGGGCGCCGGCTGGGTCGGGCTGGACCCGACTTCGGGATTGATGGCGGGCGAAGGCCACATTCCGCTGGCCTGCACACCCGAGCCGTCCAGCGCCGCGCCTATCGAGGGCGGTGTGGACAAAAGTGAGGTTGAGTTCTCCCACCACATGGGGGTGCAGCGCATTTTCGAATCACCTCGCGTGACCCAGCCCTACACCGACGCCCTGTGGGCCGACGTGCTCAAACTGGGCCACAAGGTGGACCAGGACCTGGCCGCCGGCGACGTGCGCCTGACCATGGGCGGCGAGCCGACTTTTGTCGCGACGCAGGACCGCGATGCGGCAGAGTGGAACATTGACGCGCTGGGCCCGACCAAACGCGGTTATGCGACCGAGCTGGTGCAGAAGCTGCGCGCCGAATATGGCGAAGGCGGCTTCCTGCATTTCGGCCAGGGCAAGTGGTACCCGGGCGAGCAGTTGCCGCGCTGGGCCCTGAGCATTTTCTGGCGCAAGGACTGACAGCCGGTCTGGAAAAACCCCGCGCTGTTCACCGACGAGCGCAGCACAAACACCGGCTGCAACTACACCAGCGCAGATGCCAAACGTTTTGCCGACACGCTGGCCGGCAAACTGGGCCTGTCCGCCAAACACATCACTCCGGGCTACGAAGACACCTGGTACTACCTGTGGCGCGAACGCCGGTTGCCGGTCAATGTCGATCCCTTCGACACCAAGCTCGACGATGCGATGGAACGCGCGCGCCTGCGCCGCGTGTTCTCGCAGGGTCTGGATGCGGTGGTCGGTTATGTGCTGCCGCTCAAGGTCCGCGACGAGGCAGCGGCCGGCACCGGGCCGCAGTGGTCCACCGGCCCCTGGTTTTTCCGCGACGAACGCATGTACCTCATGCCGGGCGACTCGCCCATGGGTTACCGCCTGCCGCTGGATTCGGTGCCCTGGGTGTCCAAGACCGACTACCCCTACATGACCGAGGCCGACCCGTTTGCGCCGCGCGAGGAACTGCCTCCGGCAGATGCCTTTGCGGAACGCTACAACGCGGCCCGCAGTCAGCCTGCTCCTGCAGCGCCTGCTCCTGCAGCGCCTGCTCCTGCAGCGCCTGCTCCGTCCGCGCCGGCCGGCACCCGGCACAACAGCGCCAGCATGCTGGCCCAGTACATGGCGCGTTACATGACAGGCAGCGGTTCACGCAACGAAGCCAGCCGCCTGATGCAGTTCAGGACGACCACGTCCAGCGTGGATGTCCGCTTCGATCAGGGCGGCAAAGCTGTCGCCTTGCCAACCGCCTCCGCGGCACCCGCCCCGGCCACGGCCGACCCATCGGCGCGCATGCCAAAGCCGGGTGAATCCGCCGCCTGGCTGACCCGCACCGCGCTGTGTGTGGAGGTGCGCGACCCGAATCGCGCCAATGGCCCCCAGGACAAGCCGAAAGCCGCCCCGAAGGAAAAAGGCGCAAAAGAAGAAACCGGCGCGCTCTACATCTTCATGCCGCCGCTGGAGCGCCTGGAAGACTACCTGGACCTGCTGGCCGCAGTCGAAGCCAGCGCCGAGACGCTTGGCCTGCAGATCGTGCTGGAAGGTTATCCGCCGCCACGCGACCCGCGCCTGAAGATGCTGCAGGTCACGCCCGACCCCGGCGTGATCGAGGTCAACATCCACCCGGCCTACAACTGGAACGAACTGGTCGAACACACTGAGTTCCTCTACAAGATCGCGCACGAAACACGGCTGTCGGCCGAGAAATTCATGACCGATGGCCGCCACACCGGCACCGGTGGCGGCAACCACTTTGTGCTGGGCGGCGCCACACCGCCCGACAGCCCTTTCCTGCGCAAGCCTGAAATGCTGGGCAGCCTGATCGCCTATTGGCACAACCACCCGTCACTGAGCTATTTGTTCTCCGGCATGTTCATCGGCCCGACCAGCCAGGCACCGCGAGTGGACGAAGCGCGCAACGACCAGCTCTACGAGCTGGAAATCGCGCTGCGCGAAATCGCCGCCAACCGCGAAAAATACGGCCAGGACATGCCACCCTGGATCGTGGACCGCACCCTGCGCAACATCCTGGTCGATGTGACGGGCAACACCCACCGCAGCGAGTTCTGCATCGACAAGATGTACTCACCTGACTCGGCCACCGGCCGCCTCGGGCTGCTGGAGTTGCGCGCTTTCGAGATGCCGCCGCACGCCCGCATGAGCATCGTGCAGCAATTGCTGCTGCGCGCGCTGGTCGCGCGCTTCTGGAACAAGCCCTACCACGGCCGCATGACGCGCTGGGGCACCGAGCTGCACGACCGCTTCCTGCTGCCGGGTTTTGTGCGCATGGATTTTGCCGATGTGCTGACCGAACTCAAGGAAGCCGGTTATCCGTTTGACATGGCCTGGTTCGAGCCGCATTTCGAGTTCCGCTTCCCGATGATCGGCCAGGTGAAAGCCAACAGCATTGAGCTGACGCTGCGCAGCGCGCTGGAGCCCTGGCATGTGATGGGCGAAGAAGGCTCCTCCGGCGGCACCGTGCGTTACGTCGATTCTTCGCTGGAGCGCGTCGAGGTGCACGTGACCGGTCTCAACGACAACCGCCACGTCATCACCGTCAACGGCCGCGCGCTGCCGCTGCAAAGCACCGGCACGGTCGGCGAATACGTGGCCGGTGTGCGTTACAAGGCCTGGAACCCGCCGTCGGCGCTGCACCCCTCCATCGGCGTCCACGCGCCGCTGACTTTCGACATTGTGGACACCTGGATGGAACGCTCCCTGGGCGGCTGCCAATACCATGTGGTGCATCCGGGCGGCCGCAGCTACGACACCCTGCCGGTCAATGCCTATGAAGCCGAAAGCCGGCGCCTGAACCGCTTCTTCCAGATGGGTCACACGCCCGGCCGGATGCGGGTCCAGCCGGCGCAGCCGAGCCGGGAATTTCCGTTCACGCTGGATCTGCGTTAGTCCCGACCCGTCGAGCGAACCGGCCCCACAAAAGGCTCATCCGCAGTACCGGATGAGCCT
>CBFGNA010000266.1:0-4301 GCA_965650045.1 uncultured Polaromonas sp. | reverse complement strand
TCGTCGTTACGAGCGTCACGCCGCTGCTCAGCGATGATGGATCATGGGGCGCTCGAACTCCAGCGCGCGCATGCGCGAGATCGCCAGGTGCTGGTCGATCGCCACGGTGTTGCCAAACCAGCCGATGTTGCTGACATTGACCAGGATGGTGGGCGCGGTCGCCGCATCGGCAAAAGCCGCCGCCAGTTCCTCGCCAAACAGGTCTTCGTAGCAGATATTGGGTGCCAGCCGCTGTCCTTGCCAGTCGAAGGACGGCTGGCCCAGCGGGCCGCGGCTGAAGTCGCCGAGCGGTATGTTCATGAGATCGATGAACCAGCGAAACCCCGGCGGCACAAATTCGCCGAAAGGCACCAGGTGGTGCTTGTCGAACTGGTAGTTCTGCGCCGCGCCCGCGGCCGGGGCCGGCCTGAGCCCCACAACAGAATTGGCATAACCCGCGCTGTAGCTGCCCAGCGGCAGGCCAATCAGCGCAGCCTGCTGCCCCGAGGCAAAGCGTGACTGCAGCGCAGCCCAATAACCTTCGGGCAATTGCTGCGGGAGCAGCGGCAGTGCCGTCTCGGGGGCCACCACCAGCGCGGTTTTGCTGCCCAGCAATTGCTCGCCGTACCAGCGCAGGGCCGTGGCCATGCCGCTGCCCGGCTGGAATTTTTCGTTCTGCGGGATATTGCCCTGCAGCAGCGTGACCTGCAGGCTGCCAGCGGAGCTGGATGTCTGGCGGCCGGCCAGCACGGCAACACCGACGATGACCAGCGCCGTCAGCGGAAACACCAGCACCTGGCGCCGCGACTGGCCCCAGCCGGCCAGACCTGCCGCCAAAAACGCGGCGAGGAAGGTGATGCCGTGCACGCCAATCCAGCGTGCGTAGTCGTCCAGCCAGCCACTCAAATGCGCATAACCGGCTTCGCCCCACGGAAAGCCGGTGAAAAACTCCACGCGGGCCAGCTCGGCCAGCAGCCAGAGCGCCGCAAACACCAGCGCGCGGCGGGTGCGGCCGAAAGGCGCGACGGCCACAAACACCGCACTGGCCAGCGCGTAGTAGCTGGCCAGAAAAATCGCCAGCCCGATCACTGCCAGCACCGCCAGCGGCGACGCCAGCCCGCCATAGGTGTGCAGGGAAATGAACAGCCACCAGAACGTACCGCACAAGCAGGCGGTGGCAAACAGCCAGCCCAGCATCAGCCCCTGGCGAAAGCTCCTGCAGCGGTCGAGTTGCCAGACCAGGCCTGCCAGCGCCAGCAACTGCAGCCACCACACCGGCTGGCCCTGCAGCAGGCCGGCCGATGCGCCCCAGGCAAAAGGCCAGGCAATGCTGGCGGCGTGCGCACTGCCGGTCAGCACGACCAGCAGCAGCCGAAGCACCGACATGCCTCTTTTCTTTTGCCGCGGGTAACCGATATGTTCCAGCAACGCCGGCAAGGTCGGCAGCGCAGACATCATGCTGTCGATGGTCTGCCTTGCCATGCTGCGCTGTCTTTACGCAGCTGGCGTGCCGGCAGGGGCCGGCGACACCTTGAACCAGCGCACCGCTCCACCCTTGGTATGCAGCACGGTGAAATGCAGGCCGGCCAGGACGTGCACTTCGCCGCGTTTGGGCACATGGCCCATCTCGTGCGCGACCAGGCCGCCTATGGTCTCGAAATCGGCGTCCAGCAGCTTCACACCGAAGGCCTCGCTGACGCGCTCGATGGACGTGTCGCCGCTCACGCGGTAGCTGTGGTCGGTCAGCCCGAAGATGTCGCCGTAGTCCTCGGCGATGTCGAATTCGTCCTCGATTTCGCCGACGATCTGCTCAAGCACATCTTCAATCGTGATCAGGCCGGCGACACGGCCGAACTCGTCGATGACGATGGCCAGGTGGTTGCGGTTGCCGCGGAACTCGCGCAGCAGGTCGTTCAGGCCCTTGCTCTCGGGCACAAACACCGCCGGCCGGAGCAGTGCGCGGATGTTGAGTTCGGGCGCGCGCTGCAGCTTGAGCAAATCCTTGGCCATCAGGATACCAATGATGTTTTCCTTCTCGTTTTCATAAACGGGAAAACGCGAGTGCGCGGTGTCGATCACCAGATGCAGCAACTCGTCAAAAGGCGCGTCGATGTTGACGGCATCCATACGCGGCGCGGCCACCATCACATCGCCGGCCGTCATGTCGGCCATGCGGATCACGCCCTCCAGCATTTCGCGGCTTTGCGCGCCGATGACCTCGTTGTCCTGCGCCTCCACCAGGGTCTCGATCAGCTCGGCTTTGGAGTCGGGCCCGGGATGGATCATCTCGGCGAGCTTTTGCAGAAAGCCGCGTTTGTCTTCGGGCTTGGGCGGTCTACTGGGGGGGGTGTCGGACACGGAGGTGTTCGGTAGTTGGCAAGCTGCCAAGGATAACTTACTTCGATGACTTTACGTCCGCGGTAGGCCTGTGCCGGAGCGGCAGACGAACCGGTAGCCACGCCGGAGGCGCCGGGGGCGAGAGCCACATGCAGTGAGACCGGGCGACCCTGGCGGTCGACCGCCTAGCGCTGCGGCATGTCCTTGACCGAATACCCCAGGCTCACCGTGGCATCTGCCGGGATGGCGGGCATGCCGTCGTTCCAGCGAAGCCAGTCGTCGCGCATCGCCGCCAGCCGGGCCGGTTCGCGGGCAGCCAGGTTGGCGCGCTCACGTTCGTCGGCGGCAATGTTGAAGAGGTAGTCGTTGCCATCCACCCGCAGATATTTCCCGTCGCCGTCGCGCAGCGCGCGCTGCCCGCGGTGGTTCATCCGCCAGTACAGCGGCCGGTGAAAAAGCCGGCCCGGCTGCTGCAGCACCGGCAGCAAGGACACGCCGTCCAGCGGGTAGGCAGGATCGGCCGCGACACCGGCCGCGGCCAGCAAGGTGGCCGACCAGTCCATGCTCATGCAATGCTGAGCGCTGGCGTGGCCTGCGGCAATCTGCGCTGGCCAGTGCGCAATCCACGGGACCCGGATGCCTCCCTCGGTGAGATCCATCTTGCCGCCGACCAGCGGCCAGTTGTCGGAAAACCGCTCGCCGCCGTTGTCACTGGTGAAGACCACCAGCGTGTCGTCGGCCAGCCCATGACTGCGCAGGGCCTCCATCACGCGGCCAATGCCTTCGTCCATGTGATGGATCATGCGGCGATAGCTGTGGATGTTGCCGCCGTGCAAGTGAAACAGGTTGTCCTTGAGGTCCTGCGCCAGCGCCTCGTCGTCACGGGTCTCCCAGGGCCAGTGGGGCGCGGTGTAATGCATGCTCAGGAAAAAAGGCGTGCCGGTGCTGGCGGCAGCGGCCATGCGCTGCACGTAATCCACCGAGTGCTGCGTGATCAGGTCGGTCAGGTAGCCGTCTTCCTTTTTCTCGGCCTCGCCAAACCACAGGTCGTGGCTGCCGCCCGAGCTGCAGTGCGTGAAATAGTCCACGCCGCCGGACATGGGCCCGAAAAATTCTTCATACCCTGAACGCAAGGGCCCGAAAGACGGCGGGTAGCCCAGATGCCACTTGCCCATCAGGGCCGTGCGGTAGCCACTCGCCTTCAGCAGGGAGGGCAGCGTTGGGTGTTCGGGCGGCAGGCCCAGCGTGGTGTTGCCGCGGCTTTTGTTGTTGATCGGCTCTTCCGCCGCGCCGCGCAGCCGGTACTGGTAACGCGCCGTCATGAGGGCAAAGCGGGTGGGCGAACACACCGGGGAGTTGGCATACCCCTGGGTGAACTTCATCCCCTGCGCGGCCAGGCCATCAAGCACCGGGGACACCGGCGCCCGGCCGCCGTAGCAGCCGAGATCGGCATACCCCAGGTCGTCCGCGACGATGAAGACGATGTTGGGGCGTGGCGAGGCGGTCAAACTGTGCGCGTCCACTCAGGATTCGGGCTTGAAGCCGGAGCGCCGGATCACCGGTGCCCATTGCGCATTGAAAGCCTTGAAAGAGGCTTCGGTCTGCGCCTGGGTCATGGCTACCGGCACCATGTTGGCCGCTGCGAATTTAGCGCGCGTGTCGGGCTCGGACATGATCTGGTACACCGACTTGCTCAGCAAATCCACCGTGGCACGGGGTGTGGAAGACGGGGCAAAAAACGTGTTCCAGCCCGCAGCGCTCAAGGGCAGGCCCTGCTCCTTGAAGGTCGGCACCGCGGGCGAAAACGGTGAACGCTTGAGGCCCGAGGTGGCGAGGATGCGCAGCTTGCCGCCTTCGTGCTGCGGCAGCAGCGAGTCCAGCGTGTCGAAAGCCAGGGGAATCTGCCCGCCGATCAGGTCGGTGACCAGTGGCGCAGAGCCGCGGTAACCGATCACCTCAATGTTTACTTGCGCCATGTAGCTGAG
>CBFGNA010000265.1:0-4302 GCA_965650045.1 uncultured Polaromonas sp. | reverse complement strand
CGCTGGTGTCGGTGGTGCGTTCGGCCGACGGCGGCCGCGAGTCGGTGCGCTGGGGGGGTGCGCTCGGCGAGGCCGGGCATATCCGCCTGTACGGCATGAACACAGAGCGTGACAACACGCAGCTTGCCAGTGGTGTCGAACGGCTGGACGCAGCGCGGCAGCAACAGGCCGGATTTCGCGCCGACCTCAAGGCAGACGCCTCGCAACTGACCTTGCAGGGGGACGTTTATCAGGGCGGCGACGCGCCCTACAGCAACCTCGCCCCCCGGCTGCGCGGCGGCAACCTGCTGGCCCGCTGGAGTAGCCGCCTGGCCGATGGTTCGCCGTACCGGCTTCAGGCGTATTACGACACGGCCGACCGCGACGAGGCGACCCAGATTCGCAACCAGTCCACCAACGTGAATCTGGAGTTCACGCACGAACCGCTGATGCCGGCCGTCCATCAGCTCATCTGGGGGGCCGGTTACCGCCAGGGCAGGGATGTGGACACGCCCAGCACCCTGGTGCGCATGAATCCGGTGGAGCGAAAACTGTCCTGGGCCCACCTGTTTGCCCAGCACCAGATGAAGCTCGGCCCGCAGTGGCAACTCACCGTGGGGGCCAAGGCCGAACGCAACAGCTACACCGGCATGGAGTTGCTGCCCAACGTCCGGCTGGCCTACCAGCACTCGCCGCATGACCTGACCTGGGCCGCTGCTTCGCGGGCGGTGCGTGCGCCGTCACGCATTGACCGTGAATTTTTCTTTCCCGGCAATGCGCCTTTTCTCATCACCGGCGGGCCGAATTTCCAGTCGGAAACCGCAGACGTTGTGGAACTGGGGCACCGCGGGCAACTGGGCGCGACGGTCACCTATTCGGTCACCGCCTTCCGCCAGTATTACCGGGGCCTGCGCGCCGGCACCGGCAGCTTGCCGACCACGATTGAAAACCAGATCGAAGGTCCGGGGCAGGGCATCGAGGCCTGGGGCACCTGGCAGGCGACACCGGCCTGGCGCCTGTCGGCGGGCTACACCAGCCTGCGCAAGCACCTGCGTTTCACCTCGGGGACCGCCACCGACGCCACCTCCATTCCCAATCTGGGCAACGACCCCGGGCAGCAGTGGAGCCTGCGCTCCAGCCTGAACCTGGGCGCGCGCAGCGAGTTCGATGTGATGGTGCGCCATGTCGGTGCCCTGCCAGCGCCGGTGGTGCCGCGTTACACCGCCGTCGATGCGCGCCTGGCGATGCGGGTGAATCCGGCGCTGGAGCTGTCGCTGCTGGTACAGAACATGTTTGACAGGCGCCACGTCGAGTTCAATGCAGCCGGCGTGGCCAGCCAGATCGAGCGCAAGCTCTACGTGAAGGCAGTGTGGCAGCTTTGAACATGCACTTGCTGCGCCAGCACGGCGGATTCCGGCCGCTGAGCCTGTTCCTGGCGTTCTGGCTGGCGCCGTTTTGCCTGTCCTTTGCGGCCTGGGCGCAGCCGCTGCCGACCCAGCGCGAAAGCGCGGTGAAAGCGGCCTTCCTCTACAAGTTCGGCTCCTTTGTGGAGTGGCCGGCGGGCACCTTCCAGCGGCCCGACACGCCCTTTGTGATCGGGGTGGCCGGCGATGAGGCGGTCGCCACCGACCTGGAGCAACTGGTCGCCGGCCGGACCCTGGACGGGCGGCCGGTGGTGACGCGGCGGGTGGGTGCCGACGCGGCATCTCTCGCCGGTGTGCACGTGCTGTTTTGCGGCCTGCGTGGCGACCGGCTGCGCGAGTTGCTGGCCGCTGCGGCCGGGCCGGTGCTGGTGGTGACCGACCACGACGCCGGCTTGCGGCTGGGCGGCATCATCAATTTCCTTTCCGAAGGCGGACGGGTGCGGTTCTCGGTATCGCTGGCGGCCGCCGAGGCGCGCGCGCTCAAGCTCAGCGCCCGCCTGCTGGCCGTGGCGCAGGATGTGGAGGGCCGAGCGCGATGAACCTGCCCGGCACCCGGTCGATCCGGCAAAAACTCAACTTCATCCTGATCGCGACGACCTCGCTGGCGCTGTTGCTGGCCGGGCTGGCGCTGGTGGCCTTCGACATGCGCAGCCAGTTGCGCACCCTGGAAAGTGACCTGGTCACCCAGGCCGACATCGTCGGACTGGTCAGCAGCGCCGCGCTGGCGTTTGACGATCCCCGGGTGGCCACGGAAAACCTCAGCGTGCTGCGCGCGCAGCCCCATGTGGCCGCGGCGGCATTGTTTGATGCGAAGGGCCGCCTGTTCGCTTTCTTTCGCCCGCCCGAGCGCGAAGGCGAGCCGTTGCCGCTGCAGTCCAGGTCCCAGGGCGTGAGCGTGGATCGGGAGTGGGTGCGGGTCTGGCAGCCGGTGATGTCCCAGCACGAGCAGATCGGCACGGTGTACCTGCAGGCGCGCCACCGCCTGATGATGCGTGCCTTTGAATATTTCGGCGTGCTGGCGGTGATTCTTTCAAGCAGCCTGGCGGCGGCGGTGCTGCTGTCCAACCGCCTGCAGCGTGCATTGACGGCGCCGGTGCTGGCCATCAGCGATGTCGCGGGCCGGATCCTGCAGCACCGCGACTACACCCTGCGTGCCGTCAAGAGCAGTGAGGACGAGATCGGCGCCCTGGCCGATGTCTTTAACGCCATGCTTGACGAGCTGGGCCGGCGGGCCGAAACCCTGGAGCAGGCCAACCAGGCGCTGCGCGAGAGTGACGTCCGCTACCAGCTGGCGGTGCGGGGCTCCAGTGCCGGGCTGTGGGACTGGGACATGGTCGCCGGCACCATGTTTTATTCGCCGCGGTTCAAGGCCTTGCTGGGCTACAGCGATGAAGAGTTCCCGGATTTGCCGTCGGCGCTGACATCGGTCATCCACGACGATGACCAGCCCCTGGTGCGCGAAGCGCTGCACCAGCACCTGCGTGCCGACGTGCCCTACCAGGTCGAATGCCGGCTGCGCCAGAAAAACGGCGAATGGCGCTGGTTTTTGCTGGCCGGCCTGGCGCAAAGGGATGGCAAGGGACAAGCCTTCCGCATGGCCGGCTCGGTGATCGACGTGACCGAACGCAAGCAGGCCGAGCAGGTGCTGCACGACGCCAACCGCGCCAAGGACGAGTTTCTGGCCACGCTGGCCCACGAACTGCGCAACCCCCTGGCGCCCATCCGCACCGGGCTGGAGATCCTCAAGAAAGACCGCGGCAACGGGCCGGCTTCCCAGGGCGCGCGCGAAACCATGGAGCGGCAGCTGATGCACATGGTGCGGCTGATTGACGACCTGCTGGACATCTCGCGCATCAACAGCGGAAAGATCCGGCTGGAGACCAGCCGGACCCGCCTGTCGCTGGCCATAGAAACGGCGGTGGAAATCAGCCGCCCGGCCATCGAGGCGCGGGGCCACCGGCTGGTGCTGGCCCTGCCGGATGACAACATCGAACTCATGGCCGACAACACGCGGCTTGCCCAGGCCCTGGGCAACCTGCTGAACAACGCGGCCAAGTACACCCCGGCCGGCGGCGAGATCCGGCTGTCAGCGCGGCAGGAAGGCGCCACCGCCGTACTCGAAATCAGCGACAGCGGCGTCGGCATTCCCGCCGACATGCTGAACAAGGTGTTTTCCCTGTTCACCCAGGTGGGGCGCACGCTGGACCGTTCGCAGGGGGGCCTGGGCATCGGGCTGTACCTGGTGCGCAGCCTGATTGAATTGCACGGCGGAACCGTCACGGCGTCCAGCCCTGGCCCCGGGCAGGGCAGCACCTTCACCGTGCGGATTCCCTGCCTGCTGCAGGCGCAGGAACCCGACGCGGCGCGCGGCGCGCCGGAGGATGCCAGCCAGCCGGTGGCCGCACTGAAGGTCCTGATCGTGGATGACAACATCGACGCTGCAGAGACCCTGTCCACCGTGCTGGGCCTGATGGGCCACCAGACGCAGACTGCCTACGACGGTGAATCCGTGCTGCAGGCCGCAGGCAGCTTTTTGCCGGATGTCATCCTGCTCGATATCGGGCTGCCGCGCATGAGCGGCTACGAGGTGGCCCGGCAACTGCGCGCCGACCCGCGCTTCGGGCGGACGGTGCTGGTGGCCGTCACCGGCTGGGGCAGCGACGCGGACCGGCGCCGCTCCACGGAAGCCGGTTTCGACGACCACCTCACCAAGCCGGTGGACCTGCTCGATCTGGAAGCCTTGCTGGTGCGCCGCACGCCGGCCTGAGCAAGCGCTGCCGCCGGCAGGGATGGCCGGGCGCGGCATACTCCATGCCTGACTTTTTCGAGGAACCCGACCATGCCTTACATGTTGTTGATTCATGAGCCCGTCGGCCAGCGCCAGGCGCGCGGCGAGGCC
>CBFGNA010000264.1:0-4304 GCA_965650045.1 uncultured Polaromonas sp. | reverse complement strand
ACCAGCAGCGGGATCTCGCTCTGGCCAAAGGCATCACACAGGCCGAACTGCTGCAGCGCACGAATCAGCGCGTTGTAAATCCCGCCCTGCACGATGAGGCCGAGGTCGGCGCGCGGGCCGTCCATCAGCTCATTGAGTTGCTGCTCGATGATGTAGCGGCGCGCCGCCGGAATGCGTTCTTCGGCCTTGAGTTTTTCGTGGCGGAAGGTCACCGGCGGGTGCGCGAGTTTGGCGTAGTCGAAGGCGGCCGGTTCTTCCAGCAGCTGGCGCGTGGAGATCGCCGGTGGCCGGTTGTCCTTGCATTCGAAGCTGCCGCGCACGTGGCAGGCGCGTATGCGCAGCTCCAGAAGGGCCGGCATGTTCGAGGTCTCCGACAGCCGAAAGCCATGTTCGACCATGTCCACCATCTTTCCGAGGTCGGGCCGCGGGTCCAGCAGGCACATCGACGACTTGAGCGCGTAGGCGTGCGTGCGCTCCTGGATCACGCTGGCGCCTTCGCCATAGTCTTCGCCCACCACGATCAGCGCGCCGCCGGTAACGCCGGGGGAAGAGAGGTTGGACAGCGCGTCGGCAGCGACGTTGGTGCCCACTATCGATTTCCAGGTCACGGCACCGCGCAGCGGGTAGTGGATGGACGCGCCCAGCATGGCGGCTGCGGAGGCTTCGTTGGAACAGGCTTCGACATGCACGCCGAGTTCGTCCATATAGGGCTTGGCCTGCACCATCACGTCGAGCAGGTGTGACACCGGTGCGCCCTGGTAGCCGCCCACATAGGCCACGCCGGACTGGAGCAATGCCTTGGTGATCGCGAGGATGCCCTCGCCGTGGAAAGTCTCGCCGCTTTTCAGCCGCAGCGACTCGATTTCCTTGCTGAATGAAACTTCCAAGGCTGTCTCCGGATTTTTTTTGGGTCGTGGTTGGGTGTCGTGGAAAGAAGCGAGTTTGGTGGCATGGAGACTATCCATCAATACAATGACCGAACTAACCGGTATTCATTCAATGCATATCAAGGACATCGACCTCAACCTGCTGCGGCTGTTCGATGCGGTGTACCGCACCCGCAAGGTCAGCCGCGCGGCCGAGCTGCTCGACCTGACCCAGCCGGCCGCCAGCCAGGGCCTGACGCGGCTGCGCCTGCTGATCAAGGATCCGCTGTTTGTGCGCGCCGGCGGCGGTGTGCAGCCCACACCCAAGGCCGACCGCCTGGCCGACGCGGTGCGCAGCGCGCTGGCGACGCTGGAGCAGGCGCTCAATGAGTCGGCGCTGTTCGAGCCGCTGCAATCGCGCAAGGTGTTTCGCATCCACATGAGCGACATCGGGGAAGCGCGCTTCCTGCCGGAACTGATGGTGGCGCTGCGACGGCTGGCGCCCGGGGTGCGGATCGAGACCACGCCTCTGGCCAGCAGCGACATCGCTGCCGGGCTGGACAGTGGGCGCATTGATTTTGCGTTCGGTTTTTTGCCCACGGTCAAGGACACCCAGCGCAGGCAGTTGCTGAAAGACCGCTACATCGTGCTGCTGCGCGAAGGCCATCCTTTCACCCGGCGCCGCCGCGCCGGCCAGGCCCTGCTGGATGCGTTGCACCAACTTGACTTTGTCGCCGTGCGCACGCATTCGGACACCCTGCGCATCCTCGAACTGATGCGGCTGGAGGAGCGCCTGCGCCTGACCACCGAACACTTCATGGTCTTGCCGTCCATCGTCAAAGCCACCGACCTGGCCGTGGTGATGCCGCGCAACATCGCGCAGATTTTTGCGGCCGATGGCGGCTACACCCTCATCGAGCCGCCATTTCCGCTGCGCGACTTCACGGTGGCGCTGCACTGGAGCAAACGCTTCGAGGCCGACCCGGGCAACCGCTGGCTGCGCGGCGTGATCGAGACCTTGTTCCGCGAGCCCGCCTGAGGCGGGGAGTGTTTGTGTTTATGAGTAAAAAGTGCCTCCAGCCCTTATGGGGCGGGCGCAGGCAGCTCATCTATTGATAGCAAACAGGCCGTCCCTGCAGGGTTTGCCGGGTGTTCAGCTGGCGGGCGCACTGTCGGCGCTGGGCGCAAACGTGAGTGTGACCGTGGTGCCTTCGCCCGGGACCGACGCGATGTCAATCCTGCCGCCATGGCGGGTCATGATGCGCTCGCAGGTGTTCAGGCCGATGCCGGTTCCGCTGAACTCGCTGAGCGTGTGAAAGCGCTGAAAAGCCTTGAACAGCAAGGCTGGATCGGGGCAGGAAAAACCGGCGCCGTTGTCCCGCAGGCGCACGATCACCTCCGGCCCGCTGCCGTCCTGCAGCAGCTGGATATGCGCCTGCTCCCGCTGGCCCGTGAACTTCCAGGCGTTGCCCAGCAGGTTGGCCAGCAGGGGACGCAGCAGGCCCAGGTCGCCCCGCACCCGCAGTGATTTCGGCGCGTCAAACCGGACCTGCCGCTGGGGCTCCTGGTGGCGCAGCTCTTCGAGGATTTCATAGGCCAGCGGGACCAGGTCCACGTCCTGGATTTTCAGCGCCTGGGTGGCCGCCCGCGACAGCGACAGCAGGTCACTGACCAGGCTGTTCATCTGCCGGGCCGAATGTTCAATGCGCGTCGCCAGCCTGGCACCGTCCTCACCGAGTGCCGCGGCATGCCGCTTGTGAAGCAGCTGCGTGAAGCCGACCAGCGAAACCAGCGGAGATTTCAGGTCATGCGCGATGGTCCGTGCAAAGGCGTCGAGTTCCGCGTTGACGCGCACCAGCTCGGCCGTGCGTTCTTCCACCAGTTTTTCAAGCTCATCGTGGCTGGCGGCGAGCCGCGCCTCGTGCGCCTTGTGGCTGCTGATGTCTTCCAGAATGCCACCCATCATGGTGGTGCGCCCTTGATGATCGACGATGAGCCGCTTGCGGTCCAGCACCCACCGGATGTCGCCCGACTTGGTCACGATGCGGTACTCGCAGCTGGCCTCGCCGGTTGCCAGCAGGGTGTCGTGCGATGCCTGGGCCACCCCGGCATCGTCCGGGTGCACCGCCTGGACCCAGAATTCCGGGTGGCTCATGACCTGCTCGGGGCTCAGGCCGTACATGCTTTCAATGGCGGGGCTGACATAAAGCAGTTTGCTGCCGTCGGGCGAGGCCATCCACAACACAGCGGCCAGGCTCTGGTGCAGCTGGCGAAATTGCGCTTGCTGGCGCTCCAGCGCATTGAACAGGCGCCGGTAACTGGCGTTGACCAGCAGCACCAGCGCCAGCGAGGTGGTCACGACATAAAACACGCCCTTGTAACTCTGCGCCGAGCTGCGCCATTCAGGGTCGGCGGAGAGGGACGCGACCAGCGAGTCAGAGCCGAGAATCCACACCACCCCCAACACGGCGTAAAGCAGGCCAATGCCCAGGGCGATGCCCGAGATTTTCGGCTTGAGAAGGTTTTTCATGAATCTGGCGTTGCCATCACCGGACGGCAGTTTTGCACCATATCACCATCGACGGTGATCCTCCAGTGGGCTGCAGTCGGGTGGTGGGGTCAGCCCTGTGGATGACCGGGCAGGGGCACCGCCCTGCGCCAGAAGTTTTCGGCGGCTGGCAGGGCCGGGGACTGGCTGCGGAACAAGCGGATATCCAGTGCGATGTGCCAGGGGGCGCCACCGGCGGGCACCAGGCGGTGCTGCGCCAGGTCATCGGCGATCAGGCTGTGCGGCAGCCAGGCGACGCCGCGGCCGTCCAGCGCCATGGTGCGCAACACCGACGCCAGGTGCGCGGTAAAGACGGTCTCGCCCCGGGCCTGCTCAAGCGGGCCGCCACGCAGCGCACGCACAATCCGGCCCAGCCCGGACTCGTTGCTGTAGGCGAGCAGCGGCGCAGGTTTGCCGCTTGAAGAAAGCAGATGCCGGGGCTTGCCGTTTTTTTGGGGGGCTGAAACCGGCACCAGGGTGTCGCTGCCGACACGCGCCGAGCGGTAGCTGGCGGGGTCCAGCCGGCCGGGCACCTGTTCATGCCAGTGGCACAGCAGAAACTGCACACGTCCCTGCAGCATCAGGGCCTCGCACTGCTCCATCACGTCGGAGACCAGTTGCACCGGTCCCACGGACAAATGGGTTTCCAGGCCACGCAGCCAGCCCGGCAGGAAGGTGAAGGACAGCGCGTGGGTGGACGCAAAACGCAAGGTGGCCGAGCTGGCGTCGGCCACTGCCCGCGCTTCTTCGGGGACCCGCGCCACGCGCGAAAGAAGCTCTTGCGCCACCGACCGGAACCACTGCCCGGTCTCGGTCCGCGTGACCGGGTGGCTGCTGCGGTCGAACAGCGCCACGCCCCGCCAGTCCTCCAGCGCCCGCACCCGGCGGCT
>CBFGNA010000263.1:0-4313 GCA_965650045.1 uncultured Polaromonas sp. | reverse complement strand
GGGTCGGGTTGCTCTCTTTTTAATAGCTGCTTGCGCCCGTCAGCAAAGGGCTGGAAGCATTTTTCATGCATCAAGCCAGGGGATGGCCCGGTGGAGCGCCGCAGCGCCAGGCGTCGCGCATGTTCCGGCCGGCGCGCAGGGCCCCGCGACTTCGTGCCGCCGCCGCGGAACAGGTAAAACTACCTAAGTCCTAACCCGCTGGCGTGCGCCATGGCAAGCCGATAGCATGCATCCTCTTGTGGCGGGCCTTGTGGTCGGCCTGCTTGTGTGCCCATGCAACATCATCAGCCGGAGAACAATTTGCCAGCGGAGTTCATTCTTGAAACGCGGGACCTGACCAAGGAGTTCAAGGGGTTCGTGGCCGTCAACCAGGTGGACCTCAAAGTCCAGCGCGGACACATCCACGCGCTGATCGGCCCCAACGGTGCCGGCAAGACCACCTTCTTCAACCTGCTGACCAAATTCCTGGCGCCGACCACGGGCACCATTCTTTTCAACGGCATCGACATCACCACCGAGCAGCCGGCGCAGACGGCGCGGCGCGGCATCGTCCGCTCCTTCCAGATTTCGGCCGTGTTTCCGCACATGACGGTGCTGGAGAACGTGCGTGCCGCACTGCAGCGCAACCTCGGCACCTCGTTTCATTTCTGGAAAGCCGAAAGCACGCTGTTTCACCTGCATGCGCGCGCCCGCCAGTTGCTGGCCGAGGTGGACCTGCAGGACTTCGCCGACGAACTCACCGTCAACCTGCCCTATGGCCGCAAACGCGCGCTGGAACTCGCCACCACGCTGGCGCTGGAGCCCGAGCTGATGCTGCTCGACGAGCCGACCCAGGGCATGGGCCACGAGGACGTGGACCGCGTGACGCAGCTGATCAAGAAGGTTTCTGCCGGCCGCACCATCCTGATGGTCGAACACAACATGAACGTGGTGGCCTCGATTGCCGACCGCATCACCGTGCTGCAACGCGGCGCCATCATCGCCGACGGGCCGTATGCCGAGGTGTCGAAGAACCCGCTCGTTGTCGAAGCCTACATGGGCAGCGCCAACACCGAGTTGCAGGGAGCGCACTGATATGGCCCCCACGCTTGTCACTTCGTGTACTGCGCTGCGCTCCGGGGGGGCTCATTTTCCTGGGGGCAGCCCGTCGGAAAATTGCCTTTTGGGAGCCTTGCAATGACCAAAGAACTCCTGAAAATCGAGGACCTGCACGCCTGGTATGGCGAATCGCATGTGCTGCACGGCGTCAACCTGACCGTCAACGAAGGTGAAGTGGTCACGCTGCTGGGCCGCAACGGTGCCGGCCGCACCACCACCATGCGCGCCATCGTCGGCCTGACGGGCACGCGCAAGGGCTCGATTCGCATCCAGGGTGAAGAAACCATCAAGCTGGCGCCGCACAAGGTGGCGCGGCTGGGCGTGGGCTACTGCCCCGAAGAACGCGGCATTTTCGCCAGCCTGACGGCTGAAGAAAACCTGATGCTGCCGCCCACCATAGCCCCCGGTGGCATGAGCCTGGACGAGATCTACGGCATGTTCCCCAACCTCCGGGAGCGCGCGTCCAGCCCCGGCACACGACTGTCCGGAGGCGAGCAGCAGATGCTGGCCGTCGCGCGCATCTTGCGCACCGGCGCACGCCTGCTGCTGCTCGATGAAATTTCCGAAGGCCTGGCGCCCGTCATCGTGCAAAAACTCGCCGAGATGATCCTCACGCTGAAAGCCAAGGGCTACACCATCGTGCTGGTCGAGCAGAACTTCCGCTTTGCCGCTCCGCTGGCCGACCGCTTCTACGTGATGGAGCACGGCACCATCGTCAAGCAGTTTGCCCAGAACGAACTGACCCAGAACATGGGCATGCTGCAGGAATACCTGGGCGTCTGAACCGCCCGCCCATTGATCCCTTTTTTTCGTTTTCGACCACAACCCAAGGAGACCCCATGAAACTCAAGACCCTCGTTGCCGCCATGGCCATCGGACTCGGCGCCGCCGCTTCGGCCCAGAACACCGGCCCCGTGAAGATCGGCCTCATCACCGACATGTCCAGCCTGTATGCCGACATCGACGGCCCGGCCGGCGCTGAAATGGTCAAGTGGGCCGTGCAGGACTTCGGCGGCAAGGTGCTGAACCGCCCGATCGAGGTGCTGTCCGCCGACCACCAGAACAAGGCTGACGTCGCCAGCTCCAAGGCCCGCGAATGGATGGACAAGGACAACCTGTCCATGCTGCTGGGCGGCACCAACTCGGGCACCGCCCTGGCCATGGCCACGGTGGCCCAGGAAAAGAAACGCCCCTTCATCGCCATTGGCCCCGGCTCGGCACGCCTGACCAATGAAGCCTGCTCGCCCTACACCGTTCACTACGCCTACGACACCGTGGCGCTGGCCAAGGTGGCCGGCAGTGCGCTGGTCAAGTCCGGTGCCAAGAACTGGTACTTCCTCACCGCCGACTACGCCTTCGGCCACTCGCTGGAAGCCGATGCCTCCACCGTGGTCAAGGCCAACGGCGGCACCGTCGTCGGCTCCGTGCGCCACCCGCTGAACGCTTCCGACTTCTCGTCCTTCCTACTGCAGGCGCAATCGTCCAAGGCGCAGGTGCTTGCGCTGGCCAATGCCGGTGGTGACTTCACCAATGCCATGAAAGCCGCGAAGGAATTCGGCATCACCAAGTCCATGAAAGTGGCCGGCCTGCTGGTGTTCATCAACGACGTCCACAGCCTGGGACTGGCCAACACCGAAGGCCTGCAACTGGCCGACAGCTGGTACTGGAACCAGGACGATGCCTCACGCAAGTTCGCCAAGCGATTCTTTGAGAAGTACAAGCGCATGCCGTCCAGCCTGCAGGCTGCCGACTACTCTGCCACGATGAACTACCTGAAAGCGGTGCAGACTGCCGGCACCACCGACGGTGACAAGGTCATGGCCAAGCTCAAGGGCATGAAGATCGACGACTTCTATCACAAGGGTCAGATCCGCGCCGATGGCCGCATGATGCACGACATGTTCCTGTTCCAGGTCAAGTCGGCCAAGGACTCCACCACGCCCTGGGACTACTACAAGACCGTGGCCAGGGTTCCTGCGGAACAGGCCTTCACCACGGTGGCCGAGTCCAAGTGCGCGTTGATCAAGAAGTAAGCTGAGCGCTGGTGGCCGCCCGCCCCGGTGGGCGGCCACTTCCGCTTTTTCAGCACGTGAACTGACGGGCCTCCATGGAAATTTTCGGCATTCCCCTTCAAGCCTTTCTGGGCCAGCTGTTGCTGGGCCTGGTCAACGGCGCGTTTTACGCCATGCTCAGCCTCGGGCTGGCAGTTATTTTCGGCCTGCTGGGCGTGGTCAATTTTGCGCACGGCGCGCTGTACATGCTGGGCGCGTTTGCGGCCTGGATCATGCTCGACAAGTTCGGCATCAATTACTGGGCGGCGCTGATCCTGGCGCCGCTGATTGTCGGCGCGCTCGGTGTGGTCATCGAGCGGCTGTTCCTCAAGCACCTGTACAAGCTCGACCCGCTGTACGGCCTGCTGCTGACCTTTGGCCTGGCGCTGATTTTCGAGGGCGTGTTCCGCGAACTGTACGGCGCGTCCGGGCAGTCCTACAACGTGCCCGAACTGCTGTCCGGGGCCACCAATCTGGGCTTCATGATCCTGCCGAACTACCGCGCCTGGGTGGTGCTGGTGTCGCTGATGGTCTGCCTGGGCACCTGGTACCTGATCGAGCGCACCCGCCTGGGCGCCTACCTGCGCGCCGGCACCGAAAACGCGGCGCTGGTGCAAGCCTTCGGCATCAACGTGCCCATGATGGTCATGCTGACCTACGGCGCCGGTGCCGCGCTGGCCGCGCTGGCCGGTGTGCTGGCTGCGCCCATCATCCAGGTCAACCCGCTCATGGGCTCCAACCTGATCATTGTGGTGTTCGCCGTGGTCGTGATCGGCGGCATGGGCTCCATCATGGGATCCATCGTGACCGGCCTGGGCCTGGGCATCGTCGAAGGGCTGACCCGCGTGTTTTACCCCGAGGCCTCCAACATCGTGGTGTTTGTCATCATGGTGATCGTGCTGATGTTCCGGCCCGCGGGTCTTTTCGGCAAGGAGGCCTGAGTCATGGCCCATGCCCCCACCTCCCCTGACAACAAGCCGATGTCCCCAGCCGCCAAACTCATCCGCATCACCTACATCACGCTGCTGGCACTGGCGCTGGTGGCGCCCATGCTCGGGCTGTACCCGGTGTTCGTGATGAAGCTGCTGTGCTTCGCCATCTTTGCCTGCGCCTTCAACCTGCTGCTCGGCTTCACCGGCCTGCTGTCCTTTGGCCACGCGGCGT
>CBFGNA010000262.1:0-4321 GCA_965650045.1 uncultured Polaromonas sp. | reverse complement strand
GCGCCCTGCCCGCTGAACTGCACCGTGCAATTGAGCGGCTCCATGGGGGCGTGGGCGAGGTAGGGGAAGACAAACTCGGCGCTGATTTTTTTCGGGGCGGCCGCCAGCGGGCCGACATCGGCTTGGTACTTGATCGCGCCGGGGGTTTGCGCCAGCGCGCGATAGCTGGCCAGCTGTTTGGCGCTGTCCACCTTCTCGACGCTGCTGGTGTCCCATGCCACCTTCAGCGCATCGCGGCCCTGTTTGGCCGCCCAGTAGCCGTCGGCGATCACCGCCACACCCTCACCGCCGCGGTCCAGCGGCACACGCAGCACCGCCTTGACGCCGGGAACGCCGCGCGCGGCCGCGTCATCCAGTGATTTGACTTTTCCGGCAAACACCGGCGGGTGCGCGACCACGGCCGTGAGCATGCCGGGCAGTCGCACGTCGATGCCGTAACTCTGGCCGCCCGTGGATTTGGCGCGTGCATCGAGCCGTCCCGTGGGCTGGCCGATGATGCGGAACTGCTTCGGGTCCTTGAGCGTGACCTGCGCCGGCACCGGCTGCTGCATCGCAGCCTCGGCCAGCTCCCCATAAGTCAGGCGTTTGCCGCCGGGGCCGATCACCACCCCTTCGCGGGTGCGCAGGCCGGCGGCGTCCACGCCCCATTGCGCCGCGGCCGCGGACACCAGCATGGCGCGGGTGCGGGCGCCGAGCTCGCGGTACTGGGTGTAGGAATTCTTGATCGAGCCGGAGCCACCGGTCAGGTGCATGCCGAAAGCCGGGTCCACATAGGCCGGATCGGCATTGCCATGCTGGCTTTTCACCAGGCGCCAGTCGGCGTCGAGTTCTTCGGCCAGGATCATGGGCAGGCCGGTTTGCACGCCCTGGCCGAAATCGAGGCGGTTGATGGTCACGGTGACCGTGCCATCCCTGTCGATGCGCACAAAGGCCGAGGGCTGCTGCGTCGGTTTCAGGGCTGAGGTGGCAGCGGCGGGTGCGGCACCCTGGGCAGGCGCCAGCAGCGGGAACGCGCCCAGCGCAAAACCGCCGGCGGTGGCGACCTTGAGGAAGCTGCGCCGCTGCAGGCCGGGAGTTGCTCCGTTTTCAGGAGCATTCTGCGCTTGCTGCACAAGGGTCTGCAGGCCTTTTGGCAACTGACCAAAGATGTCGAAAGAAGTGGTGGTGTACATGACAGTCTCCTTCAAGCCAGGGCCACAGCGGCGTCTTTGATGGCGGCGCGGATGCGTACATAGGTGCCGCAGCGGCAGATGTTCCCCGCCATGGCCGCGTCGATGTCGGCATCGCTGGGTTTGGGCTGGGTCTTGAGCAGCGCAGTGGCGCTCATCACCTGGCCGCTCTGGCAATAACCGCACTGCGCCACGTCGTGTTTGATCCAGGCGGCCTGGACCGCCTGGCCGACGCGATCGCCGGCCACCGCCTCGATGGTGGTGATTTTCTGGCCCACGGCTGCCGAAACCGGCGTCACGCAGGAGCGAATCGGCGCGCCGTTGAGATGCACGGTGCAGGCGCCGCACAGCGCGGCACCGCAACCGAACTTGGTGCCTGTCATGCCCAGCGTGTCGCGCAGGGCCCAGAGGATGGGGGTGGAGGCGTCGGTGTTGACCGGCACATCCTTGCCGTTGATGTTGAGAGTGGGCATGAGGAACTCCTTGAAAAAAACGTGGCGGGGCGGAAGTTGGCGAATTTCTATTCGCTTAAATGAGGTGGAAATTAGCAGACATGGGATGCTCAGGCCTTGATCGCATCCCAGCACAGACCGAACGCAGCGACATGCACCGCCTCATCGTCGGGCAACACGCCGGTGCGGATCAGCTGGGCGGTTTCGCGCACCGAGCCCACCACACTGGCGGTCAGCAGCGGCAGGGGCACGGGCTTGAAGATCTCCTGCTGCTGGCCCTCTTCCATCAGCGCCAGAAAACCGGCCGCCAGCCGCGTCGACAGTTCACGGTTGCCTTCGGTGAACCAGGGGGAGTTGTAATACTGCTCCTGGAACACCACCTCGGCATACCGCTGCAGCCGGTGCCGCAGCAAATTGCCCCAGATGCGGCGCACCCGGCTGCGCAGCGAAGCACCCGGCACCACACCTTCCATCAGGCGCTGCATGGTGGCGGTTTTGGCGTCCTGGTAAAGCTGGCTGATCAGTTCGTCCTTGGACGGGTAATAGACGTAAAGCGTGCTGGTGGCGATGCCGGCGGTCCTGGCGATGTCGGCCATGGTCAACCCGCTCAGGCCGGTCTGGGCCACCAGGGTGAAGGTGGCCTCGGCAATGGCGCGCTGCTTTTCGTCGTCTTTGGGTTTCATCCGGCCGCCAATATAAACGAATATTCATTCGTTTTCAAGCCCGATAGCCTCGGCACAGCGCCTGCCCGTGCACAATCGGGGCATGAGCCAAGCCACTTCCATCGCCGACCTGCGCAAAAGTTATGAACGCGCCGAACTGAACGAAGAAGCCTCGCAAGCCGACCCGCTGCAACAGTTCGACCAGTGGCTCAAGGAAGCCATTGCGGCTGAAGTCCCCGAACCCAATGCGATGACGCTGGCCACGGTCGCGGCCAACGGCCGCCCTTCCACCCGTGTGGTGCTGGTCAAGGGCTACGACGAACGCGGCATCGTCTGGTACACCAACTACGACAGCCGCAAGGGCCAGGAGCTGGCAGGCAATGCCTTTGCGGCGCTGCAGTTTCACTGGGTCGAACTGGAGCGTGTGGTGCGTATCGAAGGCGCGGTTGAAAAGGTGTCCGCAGCGGAAAGCGATGCCTACTTCAACAGCCGTCCGCTGGATTCACGCATTGGCGCCTGGGCCAGCCCGCAAAGCGAGGTGATCTCCGGGCGCAGCGTGCTGGTGGCCAATGCCGCCAAATATGGTGCGAAGTTTTTGCTGCAGCCACCCCGCCCGCCGCACTGGGGCGGCTACCGGCTCAAGCCGGACAACTGGCAGTTCTGGCAGGGGCGCAAAAGCCGGCTGCACGACCGGCTGCGTTACACGCTGCAGCAGGGCGGCGGCTGGCTGCGCGAACGGCTCGCGCCTTAGAAGCTGCACATCAGATCCCACCTCCTATCGTCGTCAAGATTTAAGGTCTATGACGACGAATTCAAAAAGGAAGCACATGCGTCAATTTGAAATCGATGACGTGAAAAGGGCTGCTGCAGGAGATCCGAATGCTCAAATGCGAGTCCAACGCCGCAAGGATGTACTAGCCGGAAATTGGAAGCGGCGAAGCGCAGCAATGCAATGTGCTACGCCTCCATGGGCCAATAAAAAGGCCATTCTGGCAATCTATGCCGAAGCAAAAAAACGTAGCAATGAAACGGGTATACCTCACGAGGTTGATCACATTGTGCCGATCCAAGGAGCAAATGTTTGCGGGCTCCATGTTGAGAACAATCTTCAGATACTGACAAAGGTTAAGAACGTCCAGAAACATGCAAGTTTCTCCGACTGGGAAAATCCACCCCGCATGCGGCGCAACCAAATGACGCATCAGAGAGAAAAACTCAACACGTGAAATAACAGCAATACTTTCGGTAGCTAGGGGTGATCAGAGACCCCATCCAGCCGCTGAATGCGCTGGCGTGCTACGCCTGTTAACTGCTCGGCGCTGACGATGTAAGGCGCGATCTCGGCCAGCGGCACTAGCACAAATGCCCGGTACCTCATGCGCGGATGGGGCACAGTCAGGCGCGGTGAATCAATGTGTTAATCGCCATACAGCAGCAGGTCCAGGTCCAGCGTGCGGGGCGCATCCGGATAGGGGCGTTCGCGGCCGGCGGCCTGTTCAAGGGCCTGCAACTGATCCAGCAGTTCCACGGGCGACAAGCGTGTGTCCAGCGCCACCACGGCATTGATGTAGTCGGGCCCGCCACCAGCGCCAGCCGCGTGGCCGGTGATGGGTGCCGTGCGGTACAGGCTGGACCGGCGAAACACGTCGCTCCGGGGCAGCCGGTCCAGCGCATGCATCGCCTGGCGCACCGCAGCCTCCGCATCACCGAGGTTGGCGCCTATGGCCACATAAGCCCTGACGGAAGGCGAAGGCGGGGTTTCGTTCGGCGGCGCGCCAACCGGCATGGCGAAAACTCAGTGATCGGCTGAGGTGTCCGACGGCGGGCTGGCGGAGACCGTACCGCCTTCGCGGTTGGCCGGCTTGCGGCGGCGCCTGCGTTTTTTGGCCGGTGCCGGCTCGCCGGACTCACTGAACGCCGGCGCGGGTGCCGCGGCATGGCCGGTGCTCGCGCCAAGCGGCGCATCGGCGTCCACCCGCTTGACGCGGGTACGCGGGGTCTGCGGCTTTTGCGCCTGGGCCACACGCGCCTGCTCGAT
>CBFGNA010000261.1:0-4323 GCA_965650045.1 uncultured Polaromonas sp. | reverse complement strand
GTTGCTCCAGCGCGGCGGGGATCAGGATCTCGCAGTCCACGTCCCAGAATTTGTCGTCGGCCAGGGTTTCGGCCTCTGCAAAACCGCCAACGCTGCCGGTCTCGGCCACGTGTTTGAGCAGCGAGGGCACGTCCAGCCCTGCCTCGCGGTAAATCGTGCCGCCGTGGTCCTGCACCGCGACGACGCGCGCGCCGGCTTCCGCGAACAGCTTGCCGGCGACGCCGCCCACATTGCCGAATCCCTGAACCGCCACGCGTGCCGTGCTGATGTCCAGGCCGATGTGTTTGGCTGCTTCCACACCGACGGTGAACACACCGCGGCCGGTGGCTTCGCGGCGGCCCAGCGAGCCGCCCAGGTCCACCGGCTTGCCGGTCACCACGCCGGTCGAGGTGGAGCCGGTGTTCATGGAATAGGTGTCCATCATCCAGGCCATGATCTGGTCGTTGGTGTTCACGTCCGGCGCGGGGATGTCCTTGTTGGGGCCGATGATGATGCCGATCTCGCTGGTGTAGCGGCGGGTCATGCGCTCCAGTTCGCCGCGCGAGAGTTTTTTGGGATCCACGCGGATGCCACCTTTGGCGCCGCCATAGGGCACATTCACCGCGGCATTCTTGATCGACATCCAGGCCGACAGGGCCATCACTTCGGACAGCGTCACGTCCTGGTGAAAACGCACGCCGCCCTTGCCGGGGCCGCGCGAGACGTTGTGCTGCACCCGGTAACCTTCAAAGTGCGCCACCGTGCCGTCGTCCATGTGGATGGGCACATCCACCACCAGAATGCGCTTGGGACGCTTGAGCGTTTCGGCCCAGCGCGCCAGGTTGCCCAGGTGCGGGATCACGCGGTCCACCTGTTGCAGATAGTTGCCCCAGGGGCCGAGGTGGTCGGCTTGCAGGTAAGAGGGCAGGGGATGCGAAGGCGGCGGGACAGCAGGGCTGGAGGCGTGCGACATGGAAAACTCCTGAGGAAGAATCGATGTCGCACAGCTTAGGCGCATGGCTGGCGGCTGTCCAAGGCCAGCTTGCTGCATTGATATGCGATTAATGCATAACCTTGACTTCAGGGTTTCGCCTTGATGTAGCGGTATTCCTGCGTCAGGCCGCCGAACCCGTAGGCCTCCGCGCGCACGTCCTGCACGTAGATATAACTTTCTTCATGCAGCGGCGCCAGCAGCTTGCTGAAGGCGGCAAAACATTCGCTGATGTACTGGGCCTTTTCATCTTTGGTGTTGGTGCCGTCCACCACCTTGATGTCGAAATAAAAGCTGTTTTTGCCCTGCTCGGCCAGAGTGCTGCCACCGACCACCCATTGCTCGCGCGGCACATGGGTCAGGGTGATGGCTGTCAGCTCGCGCTTCTTGCGCAGGATGCGGGTTGTGAGCTCCAGCAAGGTTTCGGAAAGGGTTTGGGTCAGGGCTGCGCTGGCGGGCTGGCTGATCTTGACGTTGATGATGGGCATGGTGAAAGCTCCTTGTGAAATGGTTAGCTATGCAACTATATGGGCTAAAAAAAAGAACATGAAAAATGACGAGCTCATTTGAGGGCTGAGCAGACGCCGCGTACTTTGGTGACTGTGTCTGTGAAGTTCTCCTTTCCAATCTGGCGCTGGATGCGCTGGGTGACCTGACCGCTGGCCGCGTTGAGGTCCGCGTGGATCGCCTGCGCGGCCCGCGTGGGGAACACCGACCAGTGACGTGCATCGTGGGGCGCCTCGCGTCGCTCCACCAGGCCCAGTGCCTGCAGGCCGTCGAGCAGGCGCGTGGCGGTCGGGCGCGCAATGGTGAGTTCCACGGCCAGCTCATGCTGGGACAGCCCAGGGCGCGCCAGCACCAGTCTCAACAAAAAGCCCTGCGGCGGCGTCAGGCCGAAAGGTTTGAAGGCGGCCGCCCATTCGCGCTCGACCACACGTGCCAGCGCGGTGGTGTTGAAGTAGAGGCAGTGGTCGAACATGGCGCGATGATAGCGCCAAATGGTTAGCTATGCAACTAATCCGGCGAATCCCCATGCGCAGGGATTGGACAGCATCAGTCCATGAACTGCAGCGCTGCCAGCCGCGCATACACGCCGTTGGCAGCCACCAGCTGATCGTGCGTGCCCTGTTCCACCAGCCTGCCATGGTCCAGCACAACAATGCGGTCGGCCTGCTGCACGGTCGCCAGCCGGTGCGCGATGACCAGGGTGGTGCGGCCCTTCATGGCCGACTCCAGCGCGGCCTGCACCATGCGTTCGCTTTCGGCGTCGAGGGCGCTGGTGGCTTCGTCGAGCAGCAGCAGCGGGGCGTTTTTCAGCATGGCGCGTGCAATCGCGATGCGCTGGCGTTGCCCGCCCGACAAGCGCACCCCGCGTTCGCCGAGGAAGGTGTCATAGCCTTCCGGCAGGGTCATGATGAAGTCGTGCGCAAAAGCGGCCTGCGCCGCGGCTTTGGTCTCTTCGTCAGTGGCGTCCGGCCGGCCATAACGGATGTTCTCCAGCGCACTCGTCGAAAAAATCACCGCATCCTGCGGCACGATGCCGATGCGCTGGCGCAGGTCCTGCAGCGCCAGTGCGCGCGTGGCCACGCCGTCCAGCGAGATCTGGCCGGATGCCGGATCGTAAAAACGCAGCAGCAGCTGGAACACCGTGCTCTTGCCGGCGCCGCTCGGCCCGACAATCGCCACGGTTTCGCCGGGCGCCACGCTCAGCGAAAAATCGCTCAGTGCCGCCTGCAGCGGACGCGACGGATAGTGAAAGTTCACTGCTTCAAATTTGATAGCACTTCCCGCTTGCAGGACGGGGGCTGCAGCCGGATTTGATGGTGAACTGACGGGTGATCGGCTTTCCAGCAGCTCCATCAGCCGCTCGGTGGCGCCGGCGGCGCGCAGCAGGTCGCCATAGACCTCGCCCAGCACCGCCGTGGCGCCGGCCAGGATGATCACGTAGACCACGGTCTGGCCCAGGTGGCCGGCCGTGATGTCGCCGCGCATCACCGCCTGCGTGCCCTGGTACAGGCCCCACAGCAGGGCGCCCGAGGTAGCGATGATGATGAAGGCAATCAGCACCGAGCGCGCCCGCGTGCGGCGCACGGCGGTGTCGAAGGCGTCCTGGGTCGAGGCGTCAAAGCGCAGCGATTCGCGCGCTTCGGCGGTGTAGCTCTGCACCACCGGGATGGCGTTCAGCACCTCGGCGGCGATGGCGCTGGAGTCGGCAACACGGTCCTGGCTGGCACGCGACAGCTTGCGCACGCGCCGGCCAAAGCCCACCGACGGCAGCACGATCAGCACCAGCACCCCCAGCACCTGGACCATCAGGTAGGGGTTGGTATAGATCAGCATGCCCAGCGCGCCCACGCCCATGACGGCGTTACGCAGGCCCATGCTCAGCGACGAGCCGACCACCGTCTGCACCAGCGTGGTGTCGCCGGTCAGGCGCGACAACACCTCGCCGGTCTGTGTGGTTTCAAAAAACTCGGGGCTCTGGCGCAGCACGTGGACATACACCGCATTGCGCAAATCGGCGGTGACCCGCTCGCCCAGCCAGCTCACCATGTAAAAACGCCCGGCCGAAAAAAGACCCAGCGCCGCCGCCACGCCGAACAGCTCGAAAAAGTGGGTGCGCAGCGCCATCAGGGCCTGGCCCTTGTCGGCCGCACTCATGCCGCCGTCGATCAGGCCGCGCAGCGCCAGCGGAAACACCAGGGTCGCGACCGCGGCCATGACCAGAAAAAACATCGCCAGCAGGATGCGGCCGCGGTAGGGCCGCAAAAAGGGCAGCAGGCCCGAGAGCGAGCGGGGCGCACCCTTGGCCGCCTGGGCGGCGGGGGAAGTGAGGGAAGAAGTAGCCATGCGGGAAGTTTAACGATAAACATTGGCATTACAAACACAGGCTTGACAATATTTGTCTAAGCAAGTAATATCACGCCATGGTCACCAAAATCAAATCCCAGACAGTTGTTGGCGACGTCCCCTGCACGATGGGCGAGTTCTACCGCGCCGAGGGTTACAAGCCGGACGAAAGCATGGGCTACATGATGCGCCGCATCCTGTCCCTGATCTCCCAGGGTGTGGAGCGCGAGCTGGAGCCCACCGGCCTGACCAACGCGCAGTGGGTGCCGCTGCTCAAGCTGTATATGGGCAAGGCTTCGACGGCTGCCGAACTGGCGCGCGTGTGCGAACTCGACGCCGGTTCCATGACACGCCTGCTGGACCGCCTTGAAAGCAAGGATTTGTGCCGCCGCATCCGTTCTTCGGAAGACCGGCGTGTCGTGAACCTCGAACTGACCGACGCCGGCCGCGCCGCCGCGAAAGAAATTCCCGCCATCCTCAGCCGCGTTCAAAACGCCCACCTC
>CBFGNA010000260.1:0-4347 GCA_965650045.1 uncultured Polaromonas sp. | reverse complement strand
AATGCTTCTTTGGTTTTACCTTGGGCCACCAGGGCGGCCAGCCACCGCGGCGTCAGCCCGCGTCCGCTCCAGCTTTCGCCAGACGGGCCGCGGTATTTGGCGGGTACCGCGGACGTGGTTTTCTTTTTGGCTGGGCCGCCTTTCCGGGCTTGTTTCACCTTGACTTTGGCACCGCGCGATTTTCCGGAACTCAGGTCTTTGACAGTAATGCCGAATGCTTCCATCATGACGAGTATTTCGCGAACCGTCTTGTCAAATTCCCTTGATTTGATTTCCGTGGCCTGCTTTTGCAATTTCTCGATTTGACTTTGAATTTCGACCAGATTACTCATGTCAGTACCTTTCATTTGATTCAGGAGTTGAAATGGTTTTTCCGAAAAACCGCTCAGTGCGTCACATTATCTCTTCTCAATACCCTGAAAAATGTCATGAATATGATTTTCATATCAAGCCATTGGGATTTTTCGCGCAGATATTCAATTTCCAGCGCCACCTTCTGAGGAATTGGCAATTCGTCGCGCCCATTAACTTGGGCCCATCCGGTCAGGCCGGGCAGAAGCTGGTCGATCCCGTGTCGGGTGCGCAATTCAATCAGGTCATATTGATTGAACAAAGCCGGTCGCGGCCCGACAAAACTCATTTCGCCTTTGACAATACTCCACAATTGGGGCAATTCGTCCAGGCTGCTTTTCCGCAGGAAACTGCCGACCGGCGTCAGGTATCTTTCCGGGTTATCCAGCAAATGGGTTGCCACGGCCGGCGTGTCCACCCGCATGCTGCGAAACTTCGGCATGCGGTAAATGAAATTGTTCCTGCCAACCCGGTCCGACCAGTAAAGCGCCGGACCGCGGGACGTCAGCCGGACCAGCAAGCCGATGACCACCAGCGGCACACACAGCAGGACCAGGGCCACCAGGGCCAGCAACAAGTCAGTGGCGCGTTTCATCCAGCCAACCCTGGCATTACTTTCGCCAAACCGTGCGATTGACATACCCCGTATAACTCATCACCAGGCGCACAATTTTGCGTGACACGGCCGGCGCGAGGTAATCTGCCACCTGCCGCATGGGTCCATGTTCGGCAAATTGCTGGCAAACCACCTTGACCGCGTCCAGCACCTCTTCGGTCTTGAGTCCGCACATGATCAGCGTCCCTTCGTCCATCCCCTCCGGACGCTCATGCGCATAACGGATGGTGATGGCGGGGATATTGAGCAAGGCCGATTCCTCCGTGATGGTGCCGCTGTCGGAAATCACGCATTTGGCCTCCATCTGCAGCTTCACAAAATCGAAGAATCCCATCGGTTTGGCGAAGTCGATCAGGGGGTTGACATCCGTCACACCCAGCGCATCCAGCCGCTTGCGGGTGCGCGGGTGGGTGGACACGATGATCGGGTAGCCATAGGCCTCAGCCAGTGCGTTCAGGGTGGTCACCAGATCGCGCAGGTTCTCCGGGGTGTCGACGTTTTCCTCGCGATGCGCGCTGACCACGAAGAACTCGCCGCGCTTGAAGCCCAGCCTCTGCACCACATCGGATTTTGCGATGCCCGGCATGTAGTGCTTGAGCACCTCATCCATGTGCGAACCGGTCTTGATGATGGTTTCAGGCCGGATGCCCTCGGCAATCAGGTACCTGCGGGCATGCTCGGTCAGCACCAGGTTGATGTCGCTCAGGTGGTCCAGCACCTTGCGATTGAGTTCTTCGGGGACGCGCTGATCAAAACATCGATTGCCCGCTTCCATGTGGAACACCGGAATCTTCCGGCGTTTGGCCGCAATCACGGCCAGGCATGAATTGGTATCGCCGTACAGCAGAACGGCATCCGGCGCTTCGCTGGCCAGGATCTCATCGGACGTCATGATGACCTGTGCAATGGTCTGCGCGGCATTTTCGCCAACCGCGCCCAGGAAGTGGTCCGGCTTGCGAATCCCCAGATCATCGAAAAAAATCTGGTTCAGTTCGTAGTCGTAGTTTTGCCCGGTGTGGACAAGCACATGGCGTGTGTGCTGGTCCAGTTCGGCAATCACGCGGCTCATCTTGATCAGTTCGGGCCGCGTGCCCACGATGGTCATGACTTTAAGCATGCAGTTCTTCCTTGATGTAATCCAGTTTCAGCAGCAGTTGCTTGATTTGCTCGACTGACAGGCGGTCCGTATTGTGAGAGGTGTAGTCGTCCAGGTGGGAAAGCTTCTCTTCCCCCTCGCTGAAATACTGCGCATAGTTCAAGTCACGGTTATCTGCCGGAACACGGTAGTAGCCGCCCATGTCTTCGGCCTTGGCCATTTCCTCGCGGGAAATCAGTGATTCATAGAGCTTTTCCCCATGCCGCGTTCCGATGATGCGGATCGGATTGTCCTTCCTGAAAAGCTCCTTGAGCGCCTGCGCGAGGTAGCCCACCGTGGAGGCAGGCGCCTTCTGGACGAACAGGTCCCCCTGCTGGCCGTGTTCGAAGGCATACAGGACCAGATCCACGGAGTCTTCCAACGACATCAGGAAACGCGTCATGTTCGGGTCCGTCAGCGTGAGCGGCTTGCCATCCTTGAGCTGCGCGACAAACAGCGGAATCACCGACCCGCGCGAGGCCATCACATTGCCATAACGCGTTGCGCACAAAACCGTTTCGTCATCGCGCTGGGTACGGGCCTTGGCCACCATCAGCTTCTCGGCCATGGCCTTGGAAATTCCCATGGCATTGATGGGATAGACCGCCTTGTCGGTGCTCAGCACCACCATGCGCTTGACGCCATTGGCGGTCGCGGCGTTCATGACGTTTTCGGTGCCCAGCACATTGGTGCGCACCGCCTCCATCGGGTAAAATTCGCACGACGGCACCTGCTTCAGGGCCGCGGCGTGGAATACATAGTCCACGCCCTTCATGGCTTGAAACACGCTGTCGTAGTCACGCACATCGCCGATATAGAACTTCAGCTTGCTGTGATTGAGCTCAATGCGCATCTCCTCCTGCTTTTTTTCATCACGGCTGAAGATGCGGATTTCACGCACATCGGTCGCCAGAAAGCGCTTGAGGACAGTATGGCCAAAGGACCCCGTACCGCCGGTAATCATCAACACCTTGTTATTGAACATGCTGTTCCCGTTTAATTGCTCGCTGGCCTGGATGCGTACATTTCCTGAATCAATTCAGGCCACCCGGCCGCCTTGTACCCCGTCGCCCGGTTGAATCGTCCCGAGTCAAGCGAACGGTCGATTTTAAATTCATCGTCACGAACAATATCGATCTGTTTGCCGTATGCCCTAGCAATCAGCTGCAGGAGCTCGTATTTGCCTATGGGTTCAGCGCCCACATGGTACAGGCCGCGCATTTCGGGGCGGGGGATCACGACATCACGCACCACGCGCGCGAATTCGATATTCGGCAGACCGGAGAAAATGGCCCGGCCGAACCCCCTGCACGTCCCCTGCTGCGCGAGAAACCACTCGAGCAAGCCGTATTTACTCTGGAGCTCGTGGCCTATGGTGGAGGTGCGCAGCGTGATGGCGTGCGGATAGTCCACCTCGCCCAGATGTTTGGCCTTGCCGTACACATCGGTCGCATCCGGCGCATCACCTTCCGTGTAGTTCGCCCGGGTGCCGGCAAAGACACAATCGGTGCTCACATGGATCAAGCGTGCGCCGGAAACTGCACAGAGGTCGGCCAGGCGATGCGGCAACAGCGCATTGAGCGGAAGTGCCAGCTGCGGGTCCTCGGCTTCCTTGTGGTGTTTGGTCAGCCCGATGCAGTTGATCACCACGTCCGGTTTCACCCGGGCAAACACGCGGACCAGGGCTTCTGGCCTCTCCACGTCAACACCGCTCAACAAGCTGCCTGCAGCGGCGGGCAGGAAAAACCGCTTGTGGTCCGCAGCACGCAGGGTGCCGAATACCTCCCAACCCGTGCATTCACCCAGGACGCGAAACATGGCACTTCCAATCATGCCGCTGGCGCCCAATACCAGAATTCTCATCGTTGTTTCCTGTGGTTGTCAGACGCCGCCTTAAGATACCCGATCAGTTCGTCCGTCAACATGTTGTGATCAAAATGGTTCTTGAAGTAACGCCGCCCGTTTTCGCCAAGCTGCGCGCGGTCAGCTGGCGACATCCGGTACAGCGCGAGGACAGCAGCTGCCAGCGCCTTGGCATCCCCTGCAGGGCAGGTCAACCCGGCCCCGGCCTCGTTGACAACACGTGCGCCTTCTCCGTTCAGGGACGCAACAACGGGCCTGCCTGAGGCCAAATACGCCTGCACCTTGTTGGGAACTGTAGCGGCAAAAATGGGCTCATCGGCGAGTGAAACCAGCAAGGCGCCGGCCTTCTGCATCAAACCGGGCATGGTTTCAACGGGATACC
>CBFGNA010000259.1:0-4351 GCA_965650045.1 uncultured Polaromonas sp. | reverse complement strand
AAAATTCCGGTACGGCCAGCGCCAGTGCGCGGTCCAGGCGCTCACCGTGGCTGGTCGCAGGCACGATCAACTGGCGCAATTCGAAGGCGGCCCCGGTCTCCAGTTCGTCGGCGATCTCGTCGGACAACTCCTCCGTGGCATTGGTGCTCGATATAATCAGTTTGCTTTGCACAGAATCAGTCATTAACAGGATCAATTGCGATGTTTTCCACCAAATTATCGGTTGTTCCCGCCACCTCTCCTCTCGCGGCAGCCCTGCTGGCCTGCGTTGCGCTGCTGTCCGCCTGCTCTTCGACGACCGTCAAGGATCCGACCGCCGCCTGGAGTCCCAACAAGATCTACGCGGAAGCCCGCGACGAAGCGAGCTCCGGCGCCTACGACAAAGCCATTCCGCTGTTTGAAAAGCTTGAAGGCCGTGCCGCCGGCACCCCGCTGGCCCAGCAGGCCCAGCTCGAAAAGGCCTATGCCCAGTACAAAGGCGAAGAACCAGCCCAAGCCCAGGCGACGCTGGACCGGTTCATGAAACTGCACCCGTCCAGCCCGGCCATCGATTACGCCCTTTACCTCAAAGGCCTGGTGAGCTTCAACGACAACCTTGGCCTGTTCAGCTTCCTGTACAAGCAGGATTTGTCGGAGCGTGACCAGAAAGCGGCCAAGGAATCCTTCGAAGCCTTCAAGGGCCTGGTCAACCGCTTTCCGGAGTCAAAGTACTCGGCCGATGCCCGTCTGCGCATGACCTATATCGTCAATTCGCTGGCACAGTATGAAGTCCATGTGGCGCGTTATTACTACACACGCGGCGCCTACATTTCGGCCATCAACCGGGCCCAGACCGCCCTGACGGAGTACCGGGATGTGCCGGTGCTGGAGGACGCACTGTTCATCCTCTACAAGTCCTACGACGCGCTGGGCATGGCCCAACTGCGCGACGACACCAAACGCGTGATGGAAAAGAGCTATCCGCAGAGCGAATACCTGACCAAGGGTTTCAGGTCGGTTGAAACGCCGTGGTATCGCTTCTGGTAAGCAGATCCAGGCGTTCGTTCAGTTCCTCTTCCGACGCCAGCCGCTGCATCGGCGGCAGCGCCCGCAACAGACGCTTGCCGTAACCCATGACAGCCAGCCGGCTGTCGCAAATCACCAGCACCCCCTGATCGGTCTCGCGGCGGATCAGCCGGCCGGCCCCCTGCTTCAGCGCCACGGCAGCTTCGGGAAGAAAATAGTCGTTGAAGGCGCTTTTTCCTTGCGCTTCAAGCACTCGCGCCCTGGCCTCCACCATGGGATCGTTGGGCGGCGGAAACGGCAGCTTGTCGATGATGACCAGTTGCAACGCGTCGCCGGGCACGTCGATGCCTTCCCAGAATGACGCCGACGCCACCAGCACACAAGCGCGTCCGCCACCGCCTGCACCCTGGCGAAAGCGTTCGATCAGCACCCGCTTCGGCAACGCCCCCTGTACCAGCACCTCGATATCGCCGGCCCCCTCAAACACCCCCTGAAGCGCGTCGCCGATGGCGCGCAAGGCGCGCAGCGTGGTGGTGAGCACCATGGTTCGCCCGCCGAGCCGGCGCGCCCACCGCGCGGCGTATGCAGTCACCGCGGCCGTGTGCCCCGGATCGGCCGGCTTGGGAAAGCTTCGCGGAACATAAAAAGCAGCTTGCCGCGCGTAGTCGAAAGGGCTGCCGACGCGCAACACCGTTGCCTCCGCCAGCCCGCAGGGCCCGGTGAACCAGCTCAGTCGGTCATCGTCGCCCAGCGTGGCCGAAGTGAAAATCCAGGACTTCGCTGCTGCCGCAGAGTCGCCAAACACCCGCACGTGAATCGCTTTCGAGATGTCCATCGGGGACTCCACCAGACGCAGTTGCGTGCCCACATCCAGCCAGCGGACGCCACCCGGCTCGGGAGGCACCGCAAAAGCCCGCGCCCTGTCTGACAACTCGTGTGCGCGCTCGTGCAGGCGGACGAAGTCGGGGGCGATCTCGGTGACGCTTTCCAAGCCTTCACAGGCAGCACGCAACGCCTCGCCGAGCGCTGACAGCGCCGCCACCCAGGCGTTTGCATCCAGCGCTTCGGGCACCGCCTCATTCCAGCGCAGCTTGCTGCCCGGGTAAGCCTTGCCGACACACAAACGCAGATCGCGTGCGGCATGCTCGGTGGCGCCGGAAAGCGTCTGCCAGTCCACCAGGCCGCGCCCCAGTTGCAGGCCGGTGGCCAGCAGGTCGCGCGAAAAATCGAGCAACTGCCCCGTGGACAGGGTCTTGCCAAGGAACTGCACGCCGGTTTCATTGAGCTGGTGTGCTTCGTCAAAAATCGCAACGCGCACCGTGGGCAGCAGCTCGGCCATTCCCGACTCCCGCACCGTGAGGTCCGCAAAGAACAGGTGATGGTTGATCACCACGACGTCGGCAGCCATGGCTTCGCGGCGCGCCTGGTTGACATGACATGCACGAAAACGCGGGCACTGTGACCCGAGGCAATTTTCACGCGTGGAGGTGACCCAGGGAATCACCGGCGAGCGTTCATCCAGGCCAGGCAATTCAGCCAGGTCGCCGGTGGCGGTCGCCTGCGCCCACTTCTCAACCTTCGCGAGCGCAGCCAGGGAAGTCCGCTCGGGGAAAGCCGGGTCGTGGCGGGCCATCTCCATGCGGTGCAGGCACAGGTAGCTGCCGCGCCCCTTCAGCAGCGCGGTGCTGACGGGCACACCCAACGCCTTGACGAGGGCGGGCAAATCGCGCCCGAACAACTGATCCTGCAAAGCCTTGGTCGCGGTGGAAAGCAGCACCCGTTCACCACTGAGCAGCGCTGGCACCAGGTAGGAAAAAGTTTTGCCAACGCCGGTTCTTGCCTCGACCACCAACGGGTAGGCCCCTTCGATGGCTTGTGCCACACCGAGCGCCATGTCGGTCTGCCCGCTCCGCGGAACAAAGTGATCGGTGGCGCGCGACAACACGCCGTCAGGGGCAAAAGCCGCCAGCACTTGAGACGCCAGGTTCATCAGGCAGGCTCGGGAGGATTCAGCAAAAACTCCAGCTGGGCGATCTGGTCGCGCAGCAGCAGACGCCGTTTTTTCAGGCGCCTGAGCATCAGCTCATTGATGGGAATGGCATGCGAGGTGATATCGACGAGCACATTGAGGTCCGCGTGTTCGATCTTGAGATCAATCAGCCGGCGCTGCGGGGAGTGTAAATTCAGGTCCAATGTTTTTCATCCACGCGGGCTGCTTCGTCTGATAATACGTCGAATACGGAGATAAATCGAGTCCACATGACTCGACCCACGCCAAGATGTCCAAAGGTTATCGAATCACAGCGTCCACCGGCATTCACAAGGGTGACCGCGACTATCAGCAGGATCAGGTGGCCCTGATCAGCCATCCACGCATTGCGGGCTGCATGCTCGGCATCGTCGCCGATGGCATGGGGGGACGCAGCGGTGGGCGCAAGGCGTCGGATCAGGTGATGATGACCGCCAAACAGCTGTTTGAACGCTACTCGCCGGCCAGCGATGACCCGGCAGCCATGCTCAAACAACTGGTTGAGGAAGCGCACACCGTCATCAAGCTGACGGCCATTTCAGCGGAGCAGGAACCGCACAGCACCCTGGCTGCTTTTTTGATCAACCCTGCCGGGGATTGCCACTGGGTGCACGCCGGGGATTCGCGTGTCTACCACTTCCATGGCGCCAAGCTGGTCAAACGGACCATCGATCACTCGTATGTGCAGACCCTTGTCGACAAAGGTGAAATCACCGAAGAGGAAGCCAACGTCCATCCGCAGTCCAATATCCTCATGGGCTGCCTCGGGACGGAGGAAGCGCCGCCCGTCACCCAGCATTACATTCCGCAACTGCGCCCAGGGGATGCATTGATCGCCTGCAGCGACGGGGTCTGGCACTACTTCAGTCCCAGTGAAATGGGTTCGGCGCTGTCCATGCTCTCACCGCGGGAAGCGACTGAATTCCTGATTCAGAAAGCCAGATCCCGCGCCCATGGTGGCGGGGACAATCTTTCTTTGGTGATCGTCAAGCTCGAAGCGCTCGACTGACCATCAAGGCGGCGTAGGCAAGGGGGCGGCCGGCGGCTTGGTCTGTTCACGCTGCTTTTGGGCTCGACTGGCCTTTCGCTCCCTGACCTGCTGCTGCTTCTCGTTATACCTTTCGACTTCTTCGGCGATGCTGGCTTTCTTGTCTTCACGCGCCTTGGCTCTTTCCTGGGACCCCTTGAGCTTGTTCGCGGCATCCGCGGCATTGGTTGCTTCGTTTTGCTTCATCGTGCCCCGCTCTTCGGCCTTTTGCTGTGCCCGTTCCGCGCGTTCCAGCGTCTCCCGCAAAGCCTGGTTGCGCCGGTCTGCGG
>CBFGNA010000258.1:0-4358 GCA_965650045.1 uncultured Polaromonas sp. | reverse complement strand
CCGTCATGTGGACCTTGCTGAGCTTGTTCTGCGTATCGACGACCTTGCCTTCGTATAACACGGCGTACATGGCTTCAGCGACGGCGAACAGCCCGACCGCGACCAGCACGATCTCGATGCCGTCCAGCAACTCGGGCACGCCGCCGGTGTAACGCGCCTGGCCGGTGATCTGGTCCAGCCCGACCAGGCCGGCGGCCAGGCCGATAAACAGCGCCGTCAGGCCGCGCACTGCGCTTTTGCCCAGCACCGCGCTGACCGTGGTGAAGGCCAGCAGCATCAGCATGAAATATTCGGGCGGGCCGAGCTTGACGGCGAAGTCAGCAACGACAGGCGCGAACAGCGTGACCAGCACGGTCGCAATCGTGCCTGCCACGAAAGAGCCGATGGCGGCCGTGGCCAACGCCGCGCCCGCGCGCCCGCTCTTGGCCATCTTGTTGCCCTCCATCGCCGTGACCATGCTGGCGGTTTCACCCGGTGTATTCAGCAGGATGGAGGTGGTGGAGCCGCCGTACATGGCGCCGTAATAAATGCCGGCAAAAAAGATCATCGACGCCGTGGCCTCGACCTTGACGGTGATCGGCAACAGCATGGCCACCGCAACCGCCGGGCCGATACCCGGCAAGACGCCGACGGCGGTGCCGAGCGCGCAGCCGACAAAACACCAGAGCAGGTTGATCGGCGTGGCAGCGGTGATGAAGCCCTGAAGGAGCTGGTTGAAGATGTCCATGATTGTTATGGCTCAGAGCCACCCGGTCGAAGTCAGGCCCGGCAGGTTGATCGCCAGGAATTGCGTGAACGCCCAGTACACCGGCGCAGAGATCGCCAGGCCGATGGCGATGTTTTTGAGCCAGATTTTGGGAGCTATGCCGGTGTGGCCCTCAGCGCCGCGCAGGCCCTGCACCGCCAGGACAAAACACAGGGTGCAGCTCAGAATGAAACCGATGGTGGTGATCAGCGCGGCATTGGCCAGCAAGCCAGCCGAGACCCAGACGAAGCCGGCCCAATAAGGCGGCGACGTGTCGGCGGGCGGCTCCATTTCGCGAAAGCCGCCGCTCGACGCCTCCCACACCAGAAAGCCGCCGCACGCCGCGAGCGCCACCGACACCAGCCAGGGCAGGAAGTTGGGGCCGGCACCGGCATAACCGGCCGCCGAAGGAATGCTGAGCGCACCGAAAGCCAGGCCGGCCGCCAGCAGCAGCACGCCGCTGCCGACCAGCACCTGCAGGCGGGTTTGCGCCGGGGTCAGCAAATGGGAAGGGGAATTCATGGGTTGCCTCGCAGAAAAAAAACGTCATCCCGAAAAAAAAGGCCGGGACCCCTGCCGCGCGCCGCATTTCGGCAAGCGCGGGCAGGTTGCGGGCCAGGCCCGCGATGACAAGAGAGCTGAGGGAGCTGGCCCTTAAACCATGCCCGACTTGACCATGGTCGCGCGCAGGCTGGCGAAGTCGTCGTCCACAAACTTCTCGAAGTCGGCGCCGGTCAGCACCGCCGGGGTCCAGCTGTTCTTTTCCATGGCTTCGGCCCAGGCCTTGGACTTGAGCGCCTTGAGCACCATGTCGGTCAGTTCCTTGCGCTGCGGTGCGGTGATGCCGGGTGCGCCATAAACGCCGCGCCAGTTGCCGATCACGACGTTGATGCCCTGCTCCTTGAGCGTCGGCACATTCACGCCCTTGAGGCGTGTGTCCGACGTGACGGCCAGCGGACGCATCTTGCCGCTGGCGATGTATTCGGCGAACTCGCTGTAGCCGCTGCCGCCGACCGTGACATTGCCGCCCAGGATGGCCGCGATGGCCTCACCGCCGCCGCGGAAGGCGACGTAGTTGATCTTGGCGGGATCAACGCCGACCTCGCGGGCGATCATGGCCGCGGCGATGTGCTCGGTGGAGCCGCGCGAACCGCCGCCCCACTTGACGCTGCCGGGGTCTTTCTTGAGCTGGGCGACCACGTCGGCCATGGTCTTGAAGGGCGAGTTGGCCGGCAGCACAAACACGTTGTACTCGCTGGTCATGCGCGCAATCGGCGTGGCCTGGCTCAGGTTGACCGGCGGCTTGCCGGTGATGATGCCGCCCAGCATGACGGCGCCCATGACCATCAGCGCGTTCGGGTCGCCCTTGGAGCCATTGATGAACTGGGCCAGGCCGAGCGCGCCGGCTGCGCCGCCCTTGTTGTCATAGGTCACGGTGGAGGCTGCGCCGGAATCCTGCAGCGCCTTGCCCAGCGCACGGCCGGTGGTGTCCCAGCCGCCGCCCGGGTTGGCGGGAATCATCATCTTGACGTTGGCGGCCGCCAGGGCTGGCAGCGGAAGCGTGGCGGCAGCGGCAATGGCGGCCATGGATTTCAGAAAGGTATCGCGACGCATGGAGGTCTCCTTGTTTGTGGTCTGACCCGGCCATGATGCGCCCGCTGGCTGTCAATCGGCTGTCCTGAAACCTCATGGAAAGTGCTAATGTCCTGAGCATGAAACTGTTGCTGGTTGAAGACGATGCTGCGATGCGAACCACACTGGTCCGCACGCTGGGGCGGCGCGGCATCCAGATTGAGGCCTGCGGCGACGGGCGGGTGGCGCTGGAGAAGTGGCAGGCCGCCACGTTCGACGTGATCCTGCTGGACCTGACCCTGCCGGGGCTGGACGGCCTGCAGGTGCTGGAGCAGGCACGCCGCAGCGGGCTGGACACGCCGGTGCTGATCCTGACGGCGCGCGGCACCGTCGGCGACCGCATCATCGGCCTGAACACCGGCGCCGACGACTACCTGCCCAAGCCGTTTGACCTCGACGAGCTCGAAGCCCGGCTGCGCGCCCTGCACCGCCGCCGCCCGGGATCAACAGCCGAATCGGCCTCCAGCCCTTATGCGACGGGCGCCATCAGCTATGAAAAAGAGAGCGGCGCGATCTACTTCCGGGACCAGGTGCTGGACCTGGCGCCGCGTGAACTGGCCCTGCTCAGGGCCCTGCTGGAAAAGCAGGGCCATGCGGTGACCAAGGAGCGGCTGTTCGACCTGGTGTTTCCGGGCCAGGCCGAGGTCGCCTATGAAGCCATCGAGGTGGTGGTTTACCGCCTGCGCAAAAAGCTGGCGCACACCGGGGTGACCCTGATGACACTGCGCGGGCTGGGTTACCTGCTCAAGACCGATGCGTAGGCGCATGCGAAGCCGTCCGGCCACGCCGGCCGGTGTGATGTCGCTTCGCAGGTATTTGCTGCTGGGCATCCTGCTGCCCATCGGCCTGCTGATCGTCCTCAACACTGTCAGCCTCTACCACCAGACGCTGGACGCGATCAACATCGCCTACGACCGCACGCTGCTGGCCTCGGCCAAGACCATTGGTGAGCAGCTCGACGTCGAAGGCTTCGACGAACTGGCCATCCTGCGTGCCACGGTGCCCTATTCCGCGCTGGAAGCCTTCGAGGCGGACAACCGCAGCCAGCTGGTGTACCGCGTGTCCAACCTCCAGGGCGAGGTGATCTCGGGCTTTGGCGAGCTGCCGTTCTGGCGCGGCCGCATTCCGGACCAGGGGGCCTATGCCGCGCTGGTGGCGTTTTACGACGACACCTTCCGCGGCGACGAGGTGCGGGTGGCGGTGCTGCTGCAGCCGGTGGCCAGCGCGGCCGGCCGCGGCATGGCGGTGGTGCAAGTGGCCGAAACCCTGGAGTTGCGCGAAACACTGGCGCGCAAGGTGCTGCTCGACACCTTGTGGCGGCAGGCCGTGCTGGTCGGGGTGATCGCGCTGGTGGTGGTGGTGGTGGTGCAGCGCGCCACGCGGCCGGTGCGCCGGCTCAGCGGCGAGCTCAAGGCCAGGCCGGAAGGCGACCTGACGCCGGTGGCCGCGCCGGATGCGCCGCGCGAACTGCTGCCGCTGATCGACGCCACCAACCAGGTGATGGAGCGCCTGCAAAACCTGACCGAGCACCAGAAACGTTTTGTGCGCGATGCCTCGCACCAGTTGCGCACGCCGCTGGCGGTGCTGAAGACGCAGGTGCAGTCGGCGCTGCGTGGCGACGTGGCGCCGCGCGAGGCCCTGCTGGAAATCGAGGACACGGTGGAACGTGCGACGCTGCTGGCCAACCAGATGCTGGCGCTGGCCAAGGTCGAACAATTGCGCCAGCAGACCGATGCCGCCCCGCAGGACTGGCCGGAAGTGGTCCGCGCCGTGGCGCTGGATGTGTCCCCGCTGCTGGCCGACAAGGACATCGATTTTGAAATCATCACCCAGCCGGCCACCGTGCAGGCGCACGACTGGATGCTGCGCGAGCTGGCGCGCAACCTGCTGCACAACGCCATCAAGTACAGCCCTGCGGGCTGCACGCTCACGGTGCGGATGGCCAGCGATGGTTCCTGGGCGGCGCTGACCGTCAGCGACA
>CBFGNA010000257.1:0-4372 GCA_965650045.1 uncultured Polaromonas sp. | reverse complement strand
GCGCGGCGTCGCCCGCCAGGAACACATGGCGGTCGCGGAAGCGGTCGGCCACCAGCCGGCGGCCCACCCAGTCTTCCTTGCTGAGGACCTCGTACTGGAAATCAGGGCCGACGCCAAGGATGTCGCGAATGGACTGGTCGCGGTCCACCGAATCGAACTCGGGCTCCTCGGCGTTCAGGTGGTTGTGCACCAGCCAGGTGGCGTGGCCGTCGATGGCAAACATGGTGCCGCAGCGCCGCGGGTTCATCGCGTAATACGACCAGGCCGGCTTGCCGGGGATCATCGCCGCCAGTTGCGGCGCACGGATATAAGTGGACTGCACGCGCTGGATCACGGCCGTGCCTTCGAGTTTGGCGCCGATCTGCTTGCGCACCGACGAGCTGCCGCCGTCGCAGCCGACCATGTAGCGGCAGCGGATGCTGCGCACAGCACCGCTGTCGAGGTCGCTCGCCAGCGCCGTCACGCCGTCCGCATCCTGGGTGAAGCTGGTGAGCTGCGTGCGGTTGAGCAGGGTGACCTGCGGCAGCGCGGCGGTGTGCTCCAGCAGGATGGGTTCCAGATAGATCTGGTTGATGCGGTGCGGCGGCTCGGGCGTGGGCCACCAGCCGTCGGGGCCGGCGGTGTCGCTGTAACGGTCTTGCCGGCACGGGATGGGAATACGTGTGAGCTCGATGCCGCACGCGCTGGTGCGGAACACCACGTCGTTGGGGTAGTCGGGCGGCAGGCCGGCATCGCGCAGCTTGTGCGCCACACCGAGCCGGCGGAACTGCTCCATGGTGCGCGCGGCCACATGGTTGCATTTCACATTGGGCGGCTCGGCGTAGCGGCGGATCTCGGCGATCACGACCTGCACACCGCGCGAGGCGAGGTCCATGGCCAGCGTCAGCCCCACCGGGCCGGCGCCAACAATCAATACATCGGTGTTCAGAGTTTCAGGCGGGGTCATGCTCAGTCCAGTTTGGTGCCCGAGGTCTTGATGACTTTGGCCCATTTCACGGTTTCGGACTTGATGTAGGCATCAAACTCCGCGGCGGTGCCGGGCGCAGGCTCCACGCCGAGGTTGCGCATGCTGGCCTTGAGCTCCGGGTCGCTGAGGGCCGCTGTGAATTCCGCGTTGAGGCGGGCGATCACCGGCGCCGGCGTGCCAGCGGGTGCGACCAGGCCGAACCAGCCGGTGGAGTCATAACCGGTGAGCCCGGCCTCGGACACCGTCGGCACGTCGGGCAGCATGGGCAGGCGCTGTGGGCTGGTGACCGCATAGGCGATCAGCTTGCCTGCCTTGATGTGTTGCAGTGCCGAGGGCAGGTCCACGATGGCCAGTGGAATCTGTCCGGCCAGCACATCGAGGGCCGCCGGGCCCGAGCCGCGGTAAGGCACCTCGACGAACTGGGCACCGGACATCTGGCCAAAGAGCTGGGCCGACAAGTGCATGGCCGTGCCATTGCCACCATGGCCGATGGACAGCTTGCCGGGGGTCGCTTTGGCCAGCGTGATCAGGTCACGCTGGTTTTTCGCGGCCACGGACGGGTGGCCGATGAGCACAAAAGGAATGGCCGCGAGCATGGTGACGGGCTTGAAGTCCTTGACCGGGTCGAAGGGCATTTGCGCATACAGGCTGACGTTGGCCGACAGCGCGCCTGCCGCACCCACCCCCAGGGTGTAGCCATCGGCGGGGGCACGGGCCACGGCGGTCAGGCCGATGTTGCCGCCGGCACCGGGCCGGTTGTCCACCACCACCTGCTGGCCGAGCTTTTCGTTGAGGCGAGGCACCAGCATGCGCACTACGACCTCGGTGCTGCCGCCCGGCGGGAAGGTCACGACCACACGGATCGGCTTGTTCGGGAAGTCGGGCGTCTGCGCCTGAACGGCGGCGGTCATCAGGGCGATGCCGGCGGTGCATGCCAGCAGGGTGCGCGCAATGTATCTCATGGTGTCTCCTTGTTGTGCGGGATGTCCGCCTGGCGGGCGGACCTTGTCTCCGTCGCCATTGAAGCCGATATTGATTCATTCGCATAACGATAAATTTCGAAGGATTTATACTTTTTGTTCATGAATCAACTCTTCACGCCCACGGTCCGGCAGTTGCGCGCTTTTGTGGCGGTTTACCGGCTGGGCAAACTCAGCGCGGCTGCCGAGCAGCTGTTTGTGACGCAGTCCGCCGTCAGTGTGCTGATCCGCCAGATGGAAGACGGCCTGGGGGCACGCCTGTTTGACCGCACCACGCGGTCGTTGCAGCCGACGCAAGCGGCGCGCGAAGCGCTGGTGGTGGCCGAGCGCATCCTGCGCGATGTGGAGTCCATGGGCAGCAGCTTTCGCGACCTGAGCGGCCTGCGGCGCGGCCGCGTCTGCGTCGCCGTCACGCCGACCCTGGCGGCTTTTGTGATGCCGCCGGTGATCCGCCGCTTTGCCGCGCTGTACCCGGACATCCGCGTGGTGGTGGACGACTGCGCGCCGGACCAGTTCATGTCGCGCGTGATTGGTGAACACGTGGACTTCGGCGTCGGCACACCCGAGAAAATGCTGGCCGATGCCGACCTGCAGACGCTGGTGCATGACCAGCTGAGCCTGGTGTGCCGTGTTGACCATGTGCTGGCCCAGAAAAGGACGGTACGCTGGGTCGACCTCGGCGGCCATCCGGTCATCACCGTGCGCCCTGGCTACGGCATCCGGCCCATGATCGACGCCACCGCCGCCGGGGCCGGCGTCTCGCTGAACGTGGTCAACGAGGTGTCCTTTCTTTCCACGGCGCTGTGGATGACGGCCAGCGGGCTGGGCGCATCGATCATGCCCTCGGCGTTTGCGGCCCACGGTGCCGAGCCGGATCTGGTGATCAAGACCCTGAACCAGCCGCGGGTGTCGCGCGACATTTCGGTGGTCACCAAACGCGGCCGCTCCCTGTCGGCCGCCAGCCAGAGTTTTGTCGATGTGATGCGTGCGGTGCTGGGCAAGCCTGGCGCCGCGCGTGCTCAGGCGAAATGATCGAAGGAAGCGAAGTCGCCGCGTACCGGCTGACCGCCGGCGTCGAGCAGGCGCAGGCCGGGGGCACTGTCGATGCTGCCGATGCGCGTGACCGGTGTACGCGCTTCCAGCGCAGCCGCTTGTACGGCGGCGCGCAATGACACCGGCGCGGTGAAGGCCAGCTCGTAGTCATCGCCGCCGGAAAGCACGCTGCCCAGCCGCGCGTCGGCATGTAGCAGGTCTTGCGCGCCGGCCTCGCCGCCGCCTGCCAGAAGGGGCAACACCCGCGCCGTGTCGATCTGCGCACCGACGCGTGAAGCGCTGAGGATGTGGCCCAGGTCGCCGAGCAGGCCGTCGCTGACATCGATGGCCGCGCTGGCAATGCCGCGCAGCGCCATGCCCAGTGCGACGCGCGGTGTCGGCTGCTCCAGCCGGTGGCGCGCCGCCGCCATCCAGCCGGAGGGCAGTGTGATGTTGCCGCGCAGCGCCTCCAGCGCCAGCCGGGCATCGCCCAGCGTGCCGCTGACGTAAAGGTCGTCGCCGGCGCGGGCGCCCGAACGCAGCAGCGCCTGGCCGCGCGGCAGCTCGCCAAAAACCGTGATGCAGATGTTCAGCGGGCCCTGTGTGGTGTCGCCGCCCACCAGCTCGCAGCCGTGCTCATCGGCCAGCGCGAACAGGCCGCGCGAAAACGCCGCCAGCCAGGCCTCGTCGGCGCGGGGCAAGGCCAGTGCCAGCGTGAAGGCCATGGGCTGCGCGCCGCAGGCGGCCAGGTCGCTGAGGTTGACGGCCAGCGCCTTGTGGCCAAGGGCGGAGGGATCAACATCGGCAAAAAAATGCCGCCCTTCGACCAGCATGTCGCTGGAGATGGCCAGCTGCATGCCCTCAGCGGGTTGCAACAGGGCGCAGTCGTCACCCACCCCCAGCACGGCGCGGGCCGTGGGACGCTGGAAGTAACGCGCGATCAGGTCGAATTCACCCATGGCCTGAGCATAAGGGCGGCGCCATGTCAGGCCAGGCGCACCAGCCAGCCCTCAGGCCGCTTGCTTGTAAAAGAAGCCGCGCTGGATGCTGCGCGGCGCCAGTGGCTCGACCGCCTGGTGGATGGCGCCGATGTGCTCGGGCGTGGTGCCGCAACAGCCGCCGACGATGTTGACCAAGCCTTCGTCGGCAAACTCGCGCAGCAGGCGCGAAGTCACGTCGGGTGTTTCGTCGAAGCCCGTGTCGCTCATCGGGTTGGGCAAGCCGGCGTTCGGGTAGCAGCTGATGTAGGTGTCGCCAGCCACCCGTGCCAGTTCCTGGATGTAGGGGCGCATCAGTGCGGCGCCCAGTGCGCAATTGAGGCCGACGGCGAGCGGCTGGGCGTGGCGGATGCTGTGCCAGAAGGCGGTCACGGTCTGGCCGCTCAGGATGCGGC
>CBFGNA010000256.1:0-4423 GCA_965650045.1 uncultured Polaromonas sp. | reverse complement strand
TTAGCTCAGTTGGTAGAGCAGCGGACTTTTAATCCGTTTGTCGTGGGTTCGACCCCCGCAGGCCCCACCAAATAACGAAAGCGCCTGACTGCAAAGTCAGGCGCTTTTTCTTTGGCTGATGTCTGGCGGTTCCGCGCAAAAAATGTTCAGCGTGCGTAGCCCAGCAGTGGCACCTCCAGCTGCGCCTGCTGCGCCACCCGGATGCAATCCTTCATGTGTTCTTCGCCGAGGTAGCGTATGGCCGCATAACCCACCGTGGCGGCGACGATCTGCCCCGCGAAGGGCACGTATTTCGCGAGTTGTTGGGTGGTGAGGCGCATGCCGATTTTTGTCGCGGCCTTGAGGATCAGGTCGCGGCTGATGAACTTGCCGATCAGCACCGAGCCGACGATGGTGACGGCCTTTTGCACCTGGTCACGCTTTGCTGGATCGAGCTGGTCGAGCTGCTGTGGCGTGAGGCCGAATTCCTTGTTGATCTCGGGGATCAGCCGCGACAGCATGGCTGCATCGACTGCCCAGTCGAGCCCGGGCACTGGCACGGCGCTGGCTGCAGCGGCGACCACGGCGCGTTTGTGCAGCAGCCTGCGGCTGCGGGTCACGGCGGCGGCGAGGGCCGCGTCATCGGCGGCCATTTGAAGGGCGGTGGGCATCAAACCACTTTAGCCTGAAATGCCAGCCAGCGTCAGGGCCACCAGCCCCAGTGCATGTCAGGCTCAGGCAGTCGCGGTTTCGATCTGTTCGGTCAGCTCCAGCCAGCGCTCTTCCAGCGTCACCAGTTCGGCCTCAATGGCCTTGAGGCGTTTGCCGGACTGCGCCATTTCGGCCGGCGCGGTCGTTTTGGCCAGGCTGGCCTGCAGGCTGTCGCGCTCCGCGCTCAAGGAGGCCATGCGCGCATCGGTTTTTTCCAGTTCCTTGCGCAGTGGCCTGGTGCTGTCGGATTGCTGCTGGCGGCGCTGCGCTTCCTGCTTCTTGTCGGCAGGATTCTTTACGTCAAAAGTGCCTGTAGCCCCCGCTGGCTGTGCGCTGGCAGCTACCTTTTTAATAGCATCTGCCGCCGGCGCCGGGTTGCTGGCGGCTTTCTTCGCTTCTTCGCGCTGGCGTTTGGCATGGTCCAGCAAATACTTCTGGTAGTCGTCCAGGTCGCCATCGAAAGGCGCGACACCCCCCTGGGACACCATCCAGAACTCGTCGCAAACCGCGCGCAGCAGCGCCCGGTCGTGGCTGACCAGCATCACCGTGCCTTCGAACTCGTTGAGCGCCATCGACAGCGCCTCGCGCGTGGCCAGGTCCAGGTGGTTGGTCGGTTCATCGAGCAGCAGCAGGTTGGGGCGCTGCCAGACGATCATGCACAGCACCAGCCGGGCTTTTTCGCCGCCGCTCATGCTGCCCACGGCCTGTTTGACCATGTCGCCGCTGAAGTTGAAGTTGCCCAGGAAGCTGCGCAGGTCCTGTTCGCGCGTCGGCTGGTTGCCGATCTTGCCAGCCGCCGTGACTTCCTTGACCAGGCGGATCATGTGCTCCAGCGGGTTGTCGGCCGGGCGCAGCACGTCGAGCTCCTGCTGCGCGAAGTAGCCGATGTTCAGGCCTTTGCCTTCGGTCATGTCGCCACTGATGGGGGCGAGGGCGCGCGCCACGGTTTTGACCAGGGTGGATTTGCCCTGGCCGTTGGCGCCGAGGATGCCGATGCGCTGGCCGGCCAGCACCGACTTGTTGACGTTTTGCACGATCACGGTGGGTGGTGTGCCTGCCGGCGCATCTTCGGGAGGTGGGTAGCCGAAATACGCGTTCTGCATCGACAGCATGGGGTTGGGCAGGTTGGCCGGTTCCTTGAACTCGAAGGTGAAGTCGGCCTCGGCCAGCAGCGGCGCGACCTTTTCCATGCGGTCCAGCGCCTTGACACGGCTTTGCGCCTGTTTGGCCTTGCTCGCCTTGGCCTTGAAGCGTGCGATGAACTTCTGCAAATGGGCTATTTTTTCCTGCTGCTTGTTGAAGGCACCTTGCTGCAGCGCCATCTGCTCGGCGCGCAAGTCCTCGAACTTGCTGTAGTTGCCACCGTAACGCGTGAGTTTGGCGCGTTCGATGTGCACCGTGACGTCGGTCACCGCGTCGAGGAACTCGCGGTCATGGCTGATGACCAGCATGGTGCCCTGGTAACGCTGCAGCCAGGCTTCAAGCCAAACCAGCGCGTCCAGGTCCAGGTGGTTGGTCGGTTCGTCGAGCATGAGCAGGTCGGACGGGCACATCAGCGCACGTGCCAGTTGCAAACGCATGCGCCATCCGCCCGAGAAACTGTTGACCGGGTTGTCGAGTTCGCTGACCTTGAAACCCAGGCCCAGAATCAGCGCCTGCGCGCGTGCCTGCGCGTCGTGCGCGCCGGCGTCGTACAACTCCATGTAGGCGTGCGCCATGCGGTCGCCATCGCCGCTTTCTTCAGCGGCCGTCACCTCGGCCTGGGCGGCCAGCAGCACCACATCGCCCTCGATCACGTAGTCGGTGGCGCTTTGTTCGGTTTCGGGCATGTCCTGCGCAACCTGCGCCATGCGCCATTGCGCCGGGATGTAGAACTCGCCGCCGTCCTCGTGCAGCGTGCCGTTCAGCATGGCAAACAGCGAGGACTTGCCCGCGCCATTGCGCCCCACCAGACCGATTTTTTCACCGGGGTTGAGGCTGACAGAAGCGCTGTCGAGAATCACTTTGGCGCCGCGACGCAGCACCACATTTTTAAGGGTAATCATTTCAAACAGACAAATTGTTCGGCCGTCACAGCCGTGAAGGCCAGGACGCAGGGTTCAGGCCAGTTGCTGGCGCGTGAGGAGCAAAACCTGGTCAGGGCCTGCGCTGGTCTCGAACCACAGCGGTTCCAGCCCGGGAAAAGCGCGTTCGAAATTCTCACGCTCGTTGCCGATTTCCAGCACCAGCACCGCATTTTCGCTCATATGGCGGGCGGCGTTTAGAAAAAGGGCTCTGATGAAGTCCATGCCGTCTTCACCACCAGCCAGCGCCAGCGCCGGTTCGGCCCGGAATTCAGCCGGCAGGGCGGCCATGGTGGCAGCGTTGACATAGGGCGGGTTGCACAGAATCAGGTCGTAGGGGCCGGGGCAGGCGGCCAGGCCGTCGGATTCAATCAGCGTGATGCGTTGCTGCAACTCGTGCACGCCGACATTGATTTTTGCCACCGCTAGCGCATCGGCGCTGATGTCGGCGGCATCCACCACCACGTCCGGATAACTCATGGCCGCCAACACGGCCAGGCTGCCGTTGCCGGTACACAGGTCCAGCACGCGGTGAGTGGCCTCGTTCAGCCAGGGGTCGATGCTTTCATCGACCAGCAGCTCGGCGATCAGCGAGCGCGGAATGATCACGCGTTCATCGACGTAGAAAGGAACGCCCTGCAACCAGGCTTCGCGCGTGAGGTAGGCGGCCGGCTTGCGCGTGCTGATGCGTGCTTCCAGAAGCGTGGCCACCTTGGCAACATCGGCGGGGCTGACAGGCGTGTTTTCCTCTTCGTCGAGTTCGTCCAGCGGCAGGCCCAGGCGCCACAACACCAGCCAGGCGGCCTCATCAAAAGCCGTCAGCGTGCCCTGACCGAAGCCGTCGGCCAGCGTGAGGCCGGCGGCTTCCAGGCGGTCGGCCCAGTGCTCAACCAGCGCCAGGACTGTTGTCGGCTGCGCGGTGCTCACAGAGCGGCCAGGCGCTCCAGCACGCCCTTGTAGATGTTTTTGAGCGGGTCCAGCGTGGCTACGCGCACGTTTTCGTCGATCTTGTGGATGGAAGCGTTGATCGGCCCGAACTCGATGAGTTGCGGGCAGATGCTGGCAATAAAACGCCCGTCGCTGGTGCCGCCGGTGGTGGACAGTTCGGTGAGCACGCCGGTCTCGGCCTGGATCGATTCAGTCACTGCCTGCACCAACTCACCGGGCGTGGTCAGGAAAGGCTGGCCGCCCAGCGTCCACTTCAGGCTGTAGTCGAGCTGGTGTTTCTGCAGGATGGCTTCGAGACGGGTTTTCAGGCCGTCGGCGGTTGATTCGGTGGAAAAGCGGAAGTTGAAGTCCACCACCAGCTCACCCGGGATGATGTTGGAAGCGCCGGTGCCGCCATGCACATTCGAGACCTGCCAGCTGGTGGCCGGGAAAAATTCGTTGCCGCGGTCCCATTCGGTCGCGACCAGCTCGGCCAGCGCCGGCGCAAAACGGTGGATGGGGTTGTCGGCCAGGTGCGGGTAGGCGATGTGGCCCTGCACACCCTTGACCGTGAGCTTGCCGCTCAAGGTGCCGCGCCGGCCGTTCTTGATCATGTCGCCGAGCTGCTCAACCGAAGTCGGCTCGCCGACGATGCAATAGTCCAGCCGCTCGCCGCGCGCCTTCAGTTGCTGCACCACGACGGCCGTGCCGTCCACCGACGGGCCTTCCTCGTCGCTGGTGTT
>CBFGNA010000255.1:0-4446 GCA_965650045.1 uncultured Polaromonas sp. | reverse complement strand
AGCAGCGTGTCCACCGTGCCGGCGGGCAGGGCTGCAAAAGCCGCGTTGGTCGGTGCGAACACGGTGAAGGGACCCGGGCCTTTCAAGGTATCGACCAGGCCCGCGGCCTTGACCGCAGCCACCAGCGTGGTGTGGTCCTTGGAGTTCACGGCGTTGTCGATGATGTCCTTGGACGCCAGCATGGGCGCACCGCCGACCATCACCTGGGCGAAAGCAGAAGCCGCCGTGACGGACATCAGCATCGCGAGACCGATGGAAGCCAGTTTGTGTTTTGTTTGCATGTGAATACCCTTTTCAAATGAACCAGCCGATAGCCGGAATGGGACATCGGCGGCTGCACTGAATACGGGGCCAGGCTGAAACTGGATTTACCCGCGCACCGAACGCGGGTATCTTTTTGTATCGGCTCGTCAGGGCTGGCTTTGCAACCAGTCACGCACCGCCTGCGGATAAAGCCGGTGCTCCTCCAGCAACACGCGCGTTGCCAGTGTCCCGGCGGTGTCGCCCGGCAGCACCGGCACCGCCGCCTGCGCGAGGATGGGGCCATGGTCGAGGTCGGCGGTGACCTGGTGCACCGTGCAGCCGGCCTCCCGGCAACCGGCATCGATGGCGCGCTGGTGCGTGTTCAGGCCGGGGAAGGCCGGCAGCAGCGACGGGTGAATGTTGATCAGGCGGCCGGCGTAGTGCCCGACAAAGCCCGGCGTGAGGATGCGCATGAAGCCGGCCAGCACCACCAGTGCCGGCCGGTGGCCATCGATCAACTGCATCAGCGCGGCGTCAAAGGCTTCGCGCGATTCAAAGGCGCAATGATCCAGCACCTGCGTGACCACGCCGAGCGATTGCGCGAGTTGCAAGCCCGCCGCGCCGGGCCGGTTGCTGATCACGGCCGAGACCGTGGCGCCGAACTGCTGCTGCCAGCCCTGCTGCTGCGCGGCCCGGACAATCGCAGCCATGTTGGAGCCGCTGCCTGAAATCAGGATGACGATGTTTTTGGACGGGGACATAAGACGAAAAGGATCGCGGGATTATCGCGGTCAAGGCCGCGGCACAGGCCGCCGCGCAAGTGCAAACAGCCCGAATGACGCGACCCCCATGCCCACCAGCCCCCAGAGCAGTCCGGTGTACCCGCCCAGCCCGACCAGCGCCCACGCCGCCAGAAAGGGCGCCGCAGCACGCGTGCACAACGCGATGCCCGACATGGCGCCGCTGATGCGGCCCACGTGTTCGCGGCCATAAAAGTCGGGCACGATGTTGCTGCGCACGATGGTGATCAGGCCATTGGCCACGCCGAACAGCACCGCAAACGCGATCAGCACCGCGGGTTCGCGGCCCACCGCAAACAGCACCAGCGCACACGGAAACAGCGCCAGCACCACCAGCCCCAGCGCGCGCTGCGTCAGTGAGCGGCCCATCCACAGGAAGGCAAAACGGCCCGCCACCTGGGCCGGGCCAAACCAGACCATGACGGCCACGGCCTCGGCCTGCGACAAGCCGCGCGATTCAAACGCCGGCATTAAATGCGCCCAGATGGTCGAGATCGCAAAGATATAAAAAGTAAAGGCGGCCGTGAGCAGCCAGAAAGTGGCTCCCTGCATGGCCTGGCGCAGGGTCGCCTGGTCTTGCGCCAGCGCCACCGGCGCCGCACCAGGCACCACCGGCCGCTTCCACGCGCCGCGCAGCACCCAGGCGTGCAGGGGCGCCACCAGCAGCAGGGCCAGCGCCATCACCACCAGCGCCGGCCGCCAGCCCAGCCGGGCCTGCAGCCAGGCCACAGACGGAAAAGACAGCGTGCTGGCAAACCCGCCCAGCAGCGTGATGGTGGTGATGCCCTGGCGGTAACGGTCAGGAAAGCGTTTGGTGATCTCCATGAAGGCGGGCTCGTACAGCGTCATCGCCATGGCCAGCCCCAGCACGGCCCAGGCCGCGTAAAGCACAGGCAGCGTGTGCGCCTGCGACCAGAGCGCACAACCGGCCGCCCCGAGCAAGGCGCCACCGCTGAGCACCTCGCGCCCCCGGCCCCGGTCAATCGCTGCGCCCACGGCGTAGGTCGCCAGCCCCCAGACCATCAGTCCCAGCGTGAAGGCGCCCATGATGTCGGGCTGGCTCCAGCCCATGTCGCGCTGCATGGGCAGCACAAACGAGGAAAAGCCGTAATACAAAACCGCCCAGACAAGAATCTGGCCGACACTGAGGGCGCTGATGATGGTGCGGTAAGACGGCAAGATGCAGGGATTATCCCGGCATGCGCGACCACCGGATTTCACCGGGGTTCTGCAAGGCGGAACGCCTCGCTATTTGTCCCAACTGGGACATAAAATTCCGAACGACCGTGCTAAAAATGAGCCGTTACCGAACCGATTGGAGACCTGCCGTTTATGGATCTAGCTTTCACCCCTGAAGAACAGAAATTCCGCGAAGACATTCGTGCCTGGGTGGGTGCCAACCTGCCGGCCGACATCTCGCACAAGGTGCACAACGCCCTGCGCCTGTCCCGCGACGACATGCAGCGCTGGGCCAAAATCCTCGGCAAAAAGGGCTGGCTCGGCCATGCCTGGCCCAAGGAGTTCGGTGGCCCCGGCTGGAACGCCGTGCAAAAACATTTGTTCGAGGAAGAATGCGCGCTCGCCGGCGCGCCGCGCGTCGTGCCCTTCGGCCCGGTGATGGTGGCGCCGGTGATCATGGCCTTCGGCACCCCCGAGCAGCAGCAGCGCTTTCTGCCCGGCATCGGCAGCGGCGAGGTCTGGTGGAGCCAGGGCTACAGCGAACCGGGCTCCGGTTCCGACCTGGCGTCGGTCAAATGCCGTGCCGAACGTGTCGGCGACAAATACATCGTCAACGGCCAGAAAACCTGGACCACGCTGGGCCAGTACGGCGAGTGGATTTTCTGCCTGGTGCGCACCTCTACCTCCGGCAAGCCGCAGACCGGCATCAGCTTCCTGCTGATTGACATGAAGTCGCCCGGCGTCACCGTACGCCCCATCGTGCTGCTCGACGGCGAGGCCGAGGTCAACGAGGTCTGGTTCGACAACGTCGAGGTGCCTGCCAACAACCTGATCGGCGAAGAGAACAAGGGCTGGACCTACGCCAAACATTTGCTCAGCCACGAACGCACCAACATCGCCGACGTGAACCGCGCCAAACGCGAACTGGAACGCCTCAAGCGCATCGCGAAAACCGAAGGCGTCTGGGACGACCTGCGTTTCCGCGACGAGATCGCCAAGCTTGAAGTTGACGTGGTGGCACTGGAAATGCTGGTGCTGCGCGTGTTGTCGGCCGAAAAGTCCGGCAAGAACTCGCTGGACATCGCCGGCCTGCTGAAAATCCGCGGCAGCGAGATCCAGCAGCGTTACAGCGAACTGATGATGCTGGCGGCTGGCCCCTTCAGCCTGCCGTTTATCGAGGAAGCCATGGAAGCCGGCTGGCAGGGCGACTTCCCGGGTGGCATCGCTGCCAACGCGCCGCTGGCCTCGACTTATTTCAACCTGCGCAAGACCACGATTTACGGCGGCTCCAACGAAGTGCAGCGCAACATCGTTTCGCAGTTCGTGCTCGGCTGACCAGAAGGAAGAACAACATGGATTTTGATTTCACCGACGACCAGGAACAATTGCGCGACGCGGTCCGCAAATGGGTGGACAAGGGCTACGACTTTGAGCGCCGCCGCGGCATCGCCAAAGCTGGCGGCTTCTCGCGCGAGGCCTACGGCCAGCTTGCCGAACTGGGCCTCGCCGGCCTTTACATCCCGGAGGCCAACGACGGCATGGGCATGGGCCCGGTGGAAGGCATGGTGGTGATGGAAGAGCTGGGCCGCGGCATCGTCACCGAGCCGCTGGCTCAGGCCCTGATCGCCGGTGCGGTCCTGGCCGGCTACGCGCCGGACGCCGTCAAGGCCGCCTGGCTGCCCAAAATTGCCAGCGGCGAAGCGCTGGTGGTGCTGGCCTCGCAGGAGCGCAAGGCCCGTTACCAGCTCGATGTTTGTGAAGCAAAAGCGGCTGCAGCCGGCACGGGCTGGGCGCTGACAGCTACAAAAAGCATAGTACCCGCGGGCGACCAGGCGGACGCCTTCATCGTTCCTGCGCAGGCCAACGGGAAGATCGCGCTTTTTCTGGTCGAACGCACCGGCGCGGGCGTCACCACCCGCGGCTACGGCACGCAGGACGGCGGCCGCGCCGCCGACGTGCTGCTCAAGGACGCGTCGGCCACGCTGATCACGCTGGACGGGTTGACGGCGCTGGAACATGCCGTGGACATCGGCATCGCCGCGACCTGCGCCGAAGCCGTCGGTGTGATGGACAAAACCCTGGCCATCACCGTCGAGTACATGAACACCCGCAAACAGTTCGGTGTGTTCATCAGCAGCTTCCAGGCCTTGCGCCACCGCGTGGCCGACATGAAGATGCAGCTGGAGCTGGCCCGCTCCATGAGTTATTACGCATCCCTCAAGCT
>CBFGNA010000254.1:0-4463 GCA_965650045.1 uncultured Polaromonas sp. | reverse complement strand
ATGGCCTGCGCCAGCAAGCCGAAAAGACCGCGCTCGACGGCGTGATGCGGCCCAGCCGCTGCCTGTCGGACTTTGTGGCGCCCAAGGTTCTTGCTCCTGATTTGATAGCTGTGCGCGCAAAACTGGCGGGGGCTACAGGCCAAAAAGACTCAAAAATAGAGGACTACATCGGGGTTTTCGCCGTTACCGCCGGCCTGGGTGCCGAGAAGAAGGAAAAGTACTTCAACGACGACAACGACGACTACTCATCCATCATGCTCAAAGCCCTGGCCGACCGGCTGGCCGAGGCGTTTGCCGAGGCCATGCACAAGCGTGTGCGCCAGGATTTGTGGGGCTACGCGCCCGGCGAAAGCCTGAGCCCCGAGGACATGATTGCCGAGAAATACCAGGGCATCCGCCCAGCGCCGGGCTACCCGGCCTGCCCCGACCACAGCGTCAAGAAAGACATGTTCAAGCTGCTGCAGGCCGGTGACATCGGCATGGCGCTGACCAGCAGCCTGGCCATGACCCCGGCCGCCAGCGTCAGCGGTTTCTACTTGAGCCATCCGCAAGCCGTGTACTTCAACGTCGGCAAGATCGGCGACGACCAGCTGCAGGACCTGGCCAGGCGCCGCGGCGAAAAGGCCGAAGACCTGCAGCGGCTGCTGGCGCCGAATCTCTGAGCCGGGGCGGCGCCCGTCTCACTGCGCAAACAGCCGGGCGACCAGATCGCGCATCCAGCGGTGCAGCGGGTTGTTGTGGGTGCGGTCGTGCCACATCAGCACCACGTTGAGGCGGTCCAGGTGCAGCGGCGGCTCGAAGATGCGCACCGGCGCGATGTCGGTGAAGCGCTGAACCAGGCGCTCGGGCAAGGTCGCAATCAGGTCGGTCTTGGCGATCACGAAGGGCACACCCAGAAACGTGGGTTTGGAAAGCACGGAGCGCCGTTGCATGCCGACGTTCTGCAAGGCATCGTCCACCAGGGCGTTGTACATGGTGGCGCCTTCGCCGGGTTCGATGGCCACATGCCCGTATTCGCAGAAGCGCTCCAGCGACAGCGGGCGTTCGAACATCGGGTGGCCCGTGCGCGCGATGCCCACCAGGCGGTCGGTGAACAGCGGCCGCGTGCGGATGTTCTCCGGCGGCGTCGGGAAGTACGACAGCGCCAGATCGATGTCGCCCCGGCTCATGATCTCGCCAAGGCGGCGGGGATTGGGGTTGATGAGCTTCAGCGACACATGGGGCGCTTCACGTTCGAGCGCCGCCATCAGGGTGGGCATGACGACAAAGTCGATGTAATCGACAACGATCATGGTGATGACCTGGCGGGCCTGGGCCGGATCGAAGGGCGCCTGTTCGTGGATCAGCATGTCCACGCTGCGCAGCACCTGTTCCACCTGCGGGATCAGCTCGCGCGCACGCACGGTCGGAATCAGCGCGTTGCCCGATTTGATCAGCAGGGGATCATGGAACATCACACGCAGCTTGGCCAGCGCCAGGCTCATGGACGACTGGCTGATGTCCAGCAGGTTGGCGGCACGGGTCACATGGCACTCGCGCATCAGGGCGTCAAAGGCCACCAGCAGGTTGAGGTCGGCTTCGCGCAGTCGCACAGGGTCTCCTTGTCGTGAGGCTCTAGCGGCCGTTCAGCTCCCGGGCCATTGTAAGCATCGAGAGCGCGATAACGGCTATCGGCAGACGCAATTGCCCCCGGGAAGGAAGCGCCGTAAATTCATCAGCTCACGGCGGGCATTGGAGACACCATGCACATGACCCGCATTTTCAATCCACGTGCCACCCCCACGGGCGGCCGCGCCATTTTTATACCCTGAGGAGCCATCATGGGCAAAATCCCAACCATCCGTGTCACCCGCGAAGAGATGCGCAAGCGCGTCGCCCTGTTCAGCGAACTCAAGGGCTCCGACGGCGGGCTGCCTGACAGCCGCTACCCGAGCGCCGTGCGCACCTTGTACAACGTGATCGGTTTCCAGCCGCCTGAAGGCGATCCGGACAAGCACTCCCCGGTGGGCGCCAATTCGGCGCAAAACGCCGCGATCAAGATCAACGAAGGCTTCAACATGGGCATGTGCGAGACCTCGCCGGGCAAGGGCCCGATGATGCACAACCACGACACCAACGAGACCTTCATGCCATTGACCGGCCGTTGGCGCTGTTCGTGGGAAGTCGATGGCCGCGTCGAAGCCTTCGAGCTGGGCCCGCGCGACGTGATCTCTTTCCCCGCCGGCGTGCAGCGCCGCTTCGAGAACATCACCTTTGAAGAGCCCGACACCACCCACTGGCTGCTGTTCGTGATCGGCGGCAACCAGCCTGAGGCAGAGTTCTCGCCCGAGGCGATGGACGAGCTCAAGGCCAAGGGTTATGTCAATGCCGACGGCGAATTCTGAGCCGGTGATGCGTGAATTGCTGGCGCAGCTGGAGGCGCGTTACCCCTGGAAGTCGCTCTCGGTGGACGGCCATGAATGGCGCTGGCTGGATACCGGGACGAGCGGGACGAGCGGCTCGAGCGGGCCGGTGACCGTGCTGCTGCCAGGCTCCGTGGGAGACGCGGCCATGTTTGTGCGCACGCTGCTCGACCTGGGCGAACGCATGCGGCTGGTCGCGGTGACCTATCCGGCCTTGTCCGACGCTGCGCAGCTCGCCGACGGCCTGGCGGCCGTCACCAGCCACCTGGCCTTGCCGCCGCACCGTGTGGTCAGCTCGTCGTTCTCGGCCTACTGGTCCCAGTTCTACGCGCTCCGGCATCCGGCACGCGTTCACGCACTGGTGATCGGCAACGGCTTTGTCGATGGTACCGATCTGGCGGCCAACCCGATGTTCGACCGCCAGTTTGTGGAGAGTGTCAGCCCCGAGGCATTACATGCCCAGTGGCTGGAGCGCGTGCGCGCCACGCCCGTCGCCCCGCTGCAGCAGCTGCAGGAAATCATGCTGGCCGAGCGGCAGTCACCAGCCAACCTGCATGCGCGCTTTCTGGGCGTGGTGAGGGCGCAAATTTGCCCGCCCCTGGCGTTGCCGGCCAGCGCCATCACGGTGCTGGATTGCGACGACGATCCGCTGATCCCGCCGCCCGTGCGCGAGCGGGTGCGCCAGCAGTACCCTGACGCGCGCCACCTGAGCCTGCCGGCTGGGGGACACTATCCGCACGTGCTCAACCCGGCGGCCTACGAGGCTTTTCTCGCAGCAATGCACTGACCATTTCAACAAGGAGACAACCATGAAGTTCAAGCAAATTTTCACACTCGCCACCCTGGCCGCAGCCGTTTGTGCCGCGCAGGCCGACAGCTTTACGCTGCGCATGGGTGGCGGCCACCCCACCGGGCTGACCTATGTCGGTGTTTATGACACCTACTTCGCCACCGAGGTGGCCAAGCGCGTCAAGCAGAAAACCGGCCACGATGTCCGTTTCATCAAGGCCTGGGGCGGCAGTGTTGCCAAGGTGGACGGTGTGATCGAGGCGGTGCAGAAGGGCACGCTGGATATCGGCCTCTCGCCCATCGGCTTTGAGCAGTCGCGCGCTGCGCTGCTGAACTACAGCGCCTACGTACCCTTTACCTCGCCCGACCCGGTGCTCCAGCAGAAGGTGTCCAATCGCATGCTCAAGGAAGTGCCAGCCCTGCAGGCCAGCATGAAGCCCTACAACAGCTATGTGCTGGGCGCCATGACCTCGGAAGCCTACGGCCTGACCACCAAGTTCGACTGGAACACCGTTGCTGAACTCAAGGGCAAACGCATTGCGCTGGCCGGCACCAATGCGCCGCTGTTTATTCCGCTGGGCGCCGTGCCGGTGACGCTGGGCATTGGCGACCACTACCAGGCCCTGCAAAACGGACTGGCCGACGGCAGCCTGTTTTATATCTCCGGTATGGAAGCGTTCAAGCTGCAGGAAGTGGCCAAGGTCTTCAACAAAACCGGATTCGGCTCGCTGAGCACGCTGGTGGCTTTCATGAACCTGGATACCCGCGCCAAACTTCCCAAGGAGGTTGTTGCCGTGATTGACGAGGTGGCTGGCGAGGCGTCCATGCGTGTGGCCGAGATCAGCAAGCAGCGTGACATCGATGTGGAGAACCGCATGAAGGCTGCCGGCGTCAAGGTCAACACCCTGCCCGATGCCGAGAAGAAACACTGGGCCGAGTTGCTGAAGGATCTGCCGGGCAAGGCCGCGAAAGAACTCGATGGCAAGGGCATGCCCGCCACCGAGGTGCTCAAGACCTATGTGCGCTTCCTGAAAGAGGCGGGCTACAACTTCCCGGTGGATTACGCGCTCTGAGCGCCAGGGCGCCGGTGCGGTGACCGCCCTTTCACTTTCAGGTAGCCGCTCCCTGCGTGCATGGCTGGTCTGGCTCACCGCGATTGCCTGCCTGCCGCCGCTGGGGCTGAATCTGATGGTGCCACTGGATGCGGCCCTGCGGGAGAGCTTGCGGCTGACGGTGTTCCAGGGGCAGGCGGCCATTGCCCTTTACGTGATG
>CBFGNA010000253.1:0-4469 GCA_965650045.1 uncultured Polaromonas sp. | reverse complement strand
AAGGAGCAAATCTGGGCCCGCCTGCAAGGCGCGCAGCGCCAGCGGGCGCCTCATACGTCGGCCCAGAGCCTGAGCAGGTTGTGGTAGTGGCCGGTCAGGCCCACCGTTTCCGGGCATTCGCCCAGTTGTGCGCGCAGTTTCTGGATGTTCTGGTCGAGCTCGGCGAGGAGGTTGCGCTGCCAATCGTCGCGAACCATGCTCTGGACCCAGAAAAACGAGCAGACGCGCTGGCCGCGGGTGACCGGTTCGACCTGGTGCAGGCTGCTCGCGGGGTAAACGATCAGGTCGCCGGCCGGCAGTTTGACCTCGTGGGCGCCGTAGGTGTCATGCACCACCAGTTCACCACCGTCGTATTCCTCGGGCTCGCAGAGGAACAGCGTGCAGGAGACGTCGCTTCGGAGCATTTGCCCGGTGTCGATGGCCGTGCGCACTGCGCCGTCCACATGCAGGCCGTAGGTTTCGCCGCCCTCGTAGCGGTTGAAAAACGGCGGCAGCACCTTGAGCGGCAGCACCGCTGAAAAGAACAGAGGACTGCGCCTGAGCGCGTCGAGGATGACCTGGCCGAGCTGCAGGGCGAGCGGGGAGCCCTCGGCGAGTTGCTGGTTGCGCTTGACCTGGGCGCCCTGCGAGCCCACGCTGGCGCGCCCGTCGATCCAGTCGGCGGCTTCCAGCGAACGGCGCATGTCCGCCACCTGGCGGGGATCAAGAATGGCCGGTATGTGGAGCATCATGGCGTGGGTTTTCCGCGATAAAAAAAGGGTTTCTGCCTTTCGGGAGAAACCCTTTGATCTTAGCCGCTGGTCATCAGCAGGCGTGTGGCGCCGGCTTTGTCAGAAGGCGTAGTTGGCGCTGAGCGTGACCGCGCGCCCGTCACCCGGCAGGGCCCAGCCGTTGTTGCGGATACGGGTGTAGTACAGCTCGTCGGTCAGGTTCTTGATGTTGAGCTGCAGGTCCAGGCTGCGGCTGGCCTTGTAGGCCACCATGAGGTTGTGGGTGACGTAGCTGTCGGACTTGTACAGCGGACCCGCGCCGTTGTTCAGGTAGAAGCTGCCCTGGTAAACCGCGCCGTAGCCCAGCGTCCAGTCGGCCGCCACCTTGTAGGTGGTCCACAGGCCGAACGAGTGCTCCGGCGTGTTGGTCAGCGGGTTGCCGTTGGCAGCCAGCGCCGTGGCGCAGGCGGCCACGGCTGGGTTTGCCGTGCAATACGACGAGGCGTTTTGCAGCACCTTGCTCTTGAGATAGGTGTAATTGGCAAACAGGCCCCAGGCCGGCGTGATCTGGCCGGCCGCGCCCAGCGCAATGCCGTCCACCCGCGACTTGCCGCCAGGCAACTGCTGCGCGGGCAGGACCGGGTCGTTCAGCGTGACCTTGTAGTTTTCCAGCTCGTTGCGGAACACCGATGCCGTCAGCGACAGGCGGTTGTCAAGCACATCCCACTTGGTGCCGATCTCGAAGTTGTTGGCTTTTTCAGGCTCCACGCTGCAGTTGGTGGCATTGCAGCCGCCGTTGACGGTGGCCTGCGAAGGGGTCTTCGAATTGCCGTAAGCGACATACACCGAGGCATTGGCCACGGGTTTGTAAACCAGGCCCAGGCGGTAGGACAGCAGGTTCTCGGTGTTGTTGAATTCCGCACCCGGGGTGCGTGCACCGCCGGTGGCCGGCGTGGCGATGGTGGTGGCCTGTGAGCTGCCGGAGTTGTTCTCGTAGCGAACGCCGCCGTTGACCTGCCATTTTTCGTTCAGCTTGATGTTGTCAAAGGCGTAGATCGCGATGTTGTTCAGCTTGCCCTGCGTGGTGCTGCTCGGGATGAAGTTGACCGGGCCGCCATAGATGGCCGAAGGGTTGGAAATGCTCATCGACGGCAGGGTGGGGTTGGGCGTTGCGCCACCCGGGTTGCGCAGCGAGTTGCCAGTGGTCAGGTCGTAGGTTTCCTGGCTCAGCGACAGGCCGGTGACCAGCGTGTGTTCCAGTCCGCCGGTCTTGAAGTTCGATGTCAGGTCGGTCTGGTTGGTGATCATCTTGTTGAGGCTGTCGCGCGTGTTTCCGCGCGGGCCGCCGACCGTGTAGGTGTTGACAGGCGCGCAAGCCGCGCCGGTGGCCACGTTGGTGCCGTTGGCCAGGCAGTAAGCGCCGCCCTGCGGGGGATCGACGATGGTGAACTGCTTGACCTGGCTGAAGCGCGTGAGGTTGCGCAGGCTCAGGCCGTCGCTGAAGCGGTGGTCCACGATGGCCGAGAAGGAGTCGGTTTCGATTTCCTGTGTGTCCACATCCCGGTAGCCGAAGTAGCCGCGGGAGCTGGCGCCGGGCACCGCGCCGTTGTTGAAGGCGTTGCGGTAGTAGGGCACGCCATACTGCGGCACGTTGTCGTCGCGCTGGTGCTGGTACAGCAGGGTGAGTTTGGTCGGCGAGTTCAGCCCGAAGGTGATCGACGGGGCAACGCCCCAGCGCTTGAATTTTTCGACATCGCGGCCCGGCACGTCGTTGTTGTGGGCCATGGCATTCAGCCGGATGGCGGTGCCTTCGTTGATCACGCGATTGACGTCGGCGGTGACCCGGCGGTAGTTGTCGGTACCCAGCCCGACGCCCAGGCGGCCGAAGTTCCTGGCGGTTGGCATCTTGGTGACCAGGTTGATGCTGCCGCTGACATTGCCCGCGCCGGAATAAACCGAATTGGCACCGTTGCTGACCTCGACCTGTTCGAGATTGAAAACGTCGGAGCGGTTGTATTGCGCGCTGTCGCGCACGCCGTCCACGGTGATGCTGTTGTTGGCGGAATAACCGCGGAAGTTGATGCTGTCGCCATACCCGCCGCCGCCTTCACCGGCGCCGAAGGTGATGCCCGGCACGGTGCTCAGGGCTTCGACCAGCGACTGGCGGCTTTGTTCGGCCAGCACTTCCTTCTTGATCACCGTGATGGTTTGCGGGGTGTCCAGCAGGGGCGCCGTGTATTTGGGCGACGTCATGATGTCGGGCTTGTAGGTGTCGGCGGCGCCCTCAACCTTGATCTCGCGCAGGGTGGCAGAAGGCGCAGCTGGTGCGGCGGGCGCCTGCGTCTGGGCGCCGGCGGGCAAGGCCAGGGCGACGAGCGCGGCGGCTGTGGCAGCGCCGGTCAGGGTGCAGGAAGAGGCGGCGCGCGCAACAGGGTGTTTGCGGCTTCGGATATAGGCCATGAATGCTCCAGCGGAAATCGGTGAAAAAGGTGATGGAAGGGTTCGGCGTGGCTGGCGGTGCGCAGGCGGTGCGCGATGCGCGGGACCGGTGCGGGGCTGGCTGGCTTCAGGCAAGATGCCTGGACAACAAGAATGATAATGATTCGCAATAGCTTCGGGAAGTGTTTCCGTGCAAAAAGTCACCATCTGTCGCACAGCGAACACACTCCCGGGCGGCAGCAGCCGCCGGCCCGGGCTTGGGGGCCCTAGTACACGTCGCGCCGGTAGCGCCCGTCATGCGCCAGCTGGTCAATCTGGGCGATGCCGGCGATCTGCCGCAGCGCCGCATCCACCCCGCCGGCCATGCCTTCCAGGCTGCCGCAAACATAGATCGCAGCGCCGTCGGCCAGCCAGGCCAGCAACTTGTCGCCGGCCTCGCGCAGTTTGTCCTGCACATAAATGCGGCCGGCCTGGTCGCGCGAAAAAGCCAGGTCGGTGCGCGACAGCAACCCGGTGGCCTGCCAGCGCCGGATCTCCTCGCCGAGCAGGAAGTCGTGCGCCGCCTGGCGTTCCCCGAAGATCAGCCAGTTGGGCCCGGCGCTGGCGGCTTCACGCGCACGCAGGTGGCCACGCAGACCGGCCAGGCCGGTGCCGTTGCCGATCAGAATCAGCGGGCGTGCCGCATTGGCGCCGAGCCGGAACTGGCTGTGCGCGCGCAGGCGCAGCGGCACGGTGTCGCCCGCTTGCAGTTCGCGGCACAGCCAGTGCGAGGCCAGGCCGGGGCTGCCGTCGGTGCGCCATTGCAGCCGCACCAGCAGGGCAATGTGGCCGTCGGCGGGCAGGGAGGCAATCGAGTATTCGCGTGGCCGGTCCGGCTCGGCGGGGCAGGCGAGCTGCGCCAGGTCACCCGACTCCCAGGAAGGTGTGCTGCCGGCAGGCGCTGCCAGCTCGATCCAGAATACCGGCTGGCCCAGGCTGCCCGGGTTGAGCTGCCGGCGCGCCGCCAGTGTCCAGCCTTCGGAAGAAGGCGCTTCCCAGGCCGGCAAATCACCGACGCTGGCAACGCGGCCGAGTGCCTGCTGCCAGGCCTGCAGGGCCGGCAGCGCGGTCTGGTCGGCTTCAATGGGCTCGAACAGCCGCTGCGCCGCGCTGGCCTGCAGCCACCCGTCGAGCGCGCGGCCAAAGCCGCAGAACTGGGCGTACTGCCGGTCGCCCAGGGCCAGCAGGCCGTAGTGCAGGTGCTGCAGCGGCAAGGGCTGTGGCATGAGGCGGCCGACAAACAGCGCGGCGTTGTCGGGGGCATCGCCTTCGCCGCCTTCC
>CBFGNA010000252.1:0-4493 GCA_965650045.1 uncultured Polaromonas sp. | reverse complement strand
CGCCATGATCTGGCCTTGCAGTTGATCAGTTCCGGTAAAACGAGTCCGGCGTCGGTGCGGGAAGACGTTCGGTTCACTGTCCAGACGGGCCAGCTCCCAGCCGAAATACACCAGCGTCAGGCAATAGATGGAAAACAGGCAAAAGGCAATGATGTCGATGACTTTTTTGAGGTTGCCACCGCGATCAGCGATGGGCTGGTAGACAAGATCGACGATCACATGTTTGCGGTGCAGCAGGGTAAAGCCGCCGCCCAGCGCATAGGCCATGCCCGCCAGGTAGGTCATGGACTCGTCGGCCCACAGCGAGGGCGCGTGGAACACCCCGCGGCCAATGACTTCCTTGAGGATGATCAGGACAACTGCCACGATGAGCAGGCCGGCAATGCGGCCCACCCATTCGTTCACATGCCCCACAAAACGGACATACTGGTTCATGTGCTCAGGCCAGCAATTTCAGTTCACGCAGAAAGGCGCGCTGGGACTCTGCGGCCTGCTTGGCGAGCGCACCCTTGGCAGCCCACTCGTCGACAACGCCCTGGGCGATCTGGCGCGCACGTGCGAGGTCGGCGTCCGACCAGGCGACCAGCTCCACGCCTTTTTTCTTGACCTCTTCCGCCACGCGCTTGTCGTTTTCGGCAATGCGTGTGACCTGGGTGGTCGAGAACTCGCGCCAGGTGCGGTCCAGGATTTGCTTGACGTCGTCCGGCAGGCTTTTCCAGGCACTGGCATTGACGGTGAAGTCCTGGATCGGCATCGAGTGGAAGCCCGGAAAGGTCGCGTACTTGGCCACTTCGAAAAAACCGACCTTGGCATTGACGGAGATGGTCGACCAGTCCACGCTGTCCACGATGCCTTTTTCCAGGGCGGAGTAGGCCTCACCACCCGGCAGCACCACAATGGAAGCGCCCATTTTGGCGATGGTTTCCGCGGCAATACCCTGCGCGCCGCGGTGCTTGATGCCCTTGAAGTCTTCCGGGCGGCGAATGGGCTTCTTGCTGGTCAGCGATTCCACGCCCCACCACGTTGCGCCCACGGTGTAGGCGTTGAAGCGCGCATAGGCCTTGCGCAACATGTCCATGCCGCCTTTTTCGTAGAGCCAGCGATTCTGCTGGTCCGGCGAGCGGTAGCCAAAAGCGAAATCGCCGATAACCGCCAGCGCCGGTTCCTTGCCGGCCCAGTAGCCAGGGTAGGTTGATTGCCCTTGCAGCACGTTCTGGCTGACGGCGTCCAGGGTTTCAAACGCGCCGACCACGGCGCCGGCTGCAAAGGTCTGGATCTCCAGCCGGCCACCGGTGTTGACTTTCACTTTTTCAGCAAATTCCTCGAAGTACTTGAAGGTGTCTTCGCCGGCGCCCCAGAGCGTCTGAACCCGCCACTTGGTGGCTTTCTGGCCGAGGACGATTGCAGGCATGCCGGCAATCAGCGCGGTGGAAGAGGCGGCAACCGCCTGCAGGACCTTGCGTCGATGAATAGAGTTCATGTTTGTCTCCTGGGTTGAATATGAAAAAACGGGCGTAGCCATTGGTATATTTGAACCAATATTAGTAATATATTACGACGCTCAAAAAAAACCACAGGGTTTTCCACTACCTTTTGCCGGTGTCACGGCTGCCCAGCAAATCGCGCGTGAACTGGTCGGCAATGTCACTCACATGATCGCAGTGCAGGGCGACCTGGGCTTCGTCCCGGGCGACGATGGCGCGGGTCAACGCTGCGTGTGCGGGGCCAACCACCGGCAGGTTGTTGAAGGCGCGGTGGTGGGCAAAATAGAAGCGTTGTGACAGGGTGTGAAGTGGGCGCAAGGCGCGGGCCGCAAATTTGTTGCGTGCGCATTGGGCGACAAAACGCTTGATCTGGAAATGAAACTGCAGGTAGGCCTCGACCTGCTGCGTTTCCCCGGCGTGCTGGATGCCGTCGGCCATTTCGAGCAGTTGCCGGCGCTCATCGTCGGTACAACGCACTGACGCGCGAATGGACACCAGCTTTTCCAGCACCCGGCGTGCGTCCAGCACCGCCATCTGGTCTTCCACGGAAATTTCGGTCACCACGATCCCGGCGCGCCGTATCACCGTGACCAGGCCGTCCATGGCCATGCTTGCCACCGCCTCCCGGACGGGCGTCCGGCCAATGTCCAGCAGTTCGCTCAGCGAGCCTTCCGTCCAGACAGAGCCCGGCGGTAACAGGAGCGTGACAAACCGCGTTTCCAGTTCCCGGCGTGCCCGGTCCACCAGAGTGGTCTCATTGGGGGAATTCAAATTCTTCTGCATATCGCTGGTATGTTGGTGAGATACCAGCGAAGGATAGCTTGGTTTTCTGGCGCCAAACTTTCACGCGCGCATTCCGGCCTCTGCGCTGCTGTGAACGGCAGGGATTTTCAGGGAGGTGTGCTGGCGTGCGCCGGCCACCGTCTGGCTTGGCGTTAAAGTTGGGAGTTCGCGCAAACGCGCATTTCCAATTTTGAAAGCGAATTCATGACCATCACCACCACCCCCTCCGGCCTCCAGTACGAAGACACCGTGCTCGGCACCGGCGCGATTGCCAAAGCCGGCCAGAACGTCCGTGTGCATTACACCGGCTGGCTGTACAACGATGGCGTGCAGGGCGCCAAGTTTGATTCGAGCAAGGACCGGGGCGATCCATTCGAGTTTTCGCTGGGCGCCGGCCAGGTCATCAAGGGCTGGGACGAAGGCGTGCAGGGCATGTCGGTGGGCGGCACGCGCCGCCTGATCATTCCTGCAGCGCTCGGCTATGGTGCGCGCGGCGCCGGCGGCGTAATTCCGCCGAATGCCACGCTGCTGTTCGAGGTTGATTTCCTGGGTTGATTTTCTTTCGGTTTGCACGCGGCCCGGGCATTTCCAGAAATTCAGTTTTTGGGATGAAGTGCAAGGCGCCCGGAGCGCAGGACACCGGAACGCACTTGGGTGTATGAGGATTCCGAGCACCGCCGAATGCCGGGCGTTCGCTGTGCTCAGTGCCGAAATTCGCCCACAAAATGGATTTATGGGAATGCCCAACGATGATCATTACCAGCCTGCTTGACACCGACCTCTACAAGTTCACGATGATGCAGGTGGTGCTGCACCAGTTCCCGGGTGCGCAGGTCGAGTACCGCTTCAAATGCCGCAATGCCGGCGCGCCCGGCATCAGCGACCTGGCCCCCTACGTGCGTGAAATCCGGGAGGAGATCCGGCTGCTTTGCAGCCTGCAGTTCCAGGACGCCGAGCTGGCCTACCTGCGCGCCATGCGTTTCATCAAAAGCGACTTCGTCGACTTCCTCGGGCTGTTCCGCCTGAACGAGAAGTATGTGAGCATCACGGCGCTGCCTTCCGGCGAAATCGAGGTGGTGATCGAGGGCCCCTGGCTGCACACCATCCTGTTCGAGATTCCTGTCCTGGCCATCATCAACGAGGTTTATTTCCGCAACACGCAAAAGCTCGCCGACGTGATGGAAGGCCGCAAGCGGCTGGACACCAAGATCAGGCAACTGCAGTCTGACGGCCTGGCTGAACTCAAGATCGCCGACTACGGCACGCGCCGGCGCTTTGGAAAAGCCTGGCATGAAGAGGTGTTGCGCACCCTGAGCGCGCGGCTGGGCACCGGACCCAATGGCCAGTTCGCGGGGACCAGCAACGTGCTGTTTGCGATGAAGCTTGGGCTGACGCCCTTGGGCACCATGGCGCACGAGTACCTGCAGGCTTGCCAGGCACTGGGGCCGCGCCTGCGCGACAGCCAGGTGTTCGGCTTCGAGTCCTGGGCGAAAGAATACCGCGGCGATCTGGGTATTGCGCTGAGCGACGTGTACGGCATGAGCGCCTTCCTGCGCGATTTCGACATGTACTTCTGCAAGCTGTTCGATGGCGCGCGCCACGACAGCGGGGACCCCTTCCAGTGGGGCGAACGCATGCTGGCGCACTACACCCATAACAGGGTGGACCCGAAAACCAAGACGCTGATTTTCAGTGACGGCCTGACGGTGCCGCGCACCATCGAGCTGTATTCGCAGTTCAAGGGTCGCTGCCAACTGGCCTTTGGCATAGGCACCAACCTGACCAACGACCTGGGATACGAGCCGCTGCAGATTGTCATCAAGATGGTGCGTTGCAACGGCCAGCCGGTGGCCAAGCTGTCGGACACGCCCTCGAAAAACATGTGCGACGACGAAAAATACCTGGCCTATCTGCGTCAGGTGTTTGACATCGCCTCACCGGGATAATCCATCACGGGCAGGGCGCCGGCCCTGCAGATGAAAAGTATTGGAGACACCATGAAGAAATCACGCTGGGCCGCGATGGCGGCTTTGTTATTGGCATGCCCGGGGCTGGCGCTGGCTGCAAATTTTGACGGCAGCCAGCTTTCGCCACTGTGGGGGGTGCCGTTTGCGGGCCTGCTCCTTTCCATCGCGCTGATGCCCTTGCTGGTTTCCTCGTTCTGGCACCATCATTTTGGCAAGGTGTCGGCCGCCTGGACGCTGGCCTTTTTCACTCCCTTCGCAT
>CBFGNA010000251.1:0-4494 GCA_965650045.1 uncultured Polaromonas sp. | reverse complement strand
GCCCACAAAAACCCCCCGCCCGCCACAGCGGGCGGGGTTATGGTGGGCCGGGGCCGGGGGGCCGCACGGCTCAATCGAGCTTCAGACCAGCGTCTTTCACGACCTTTTTGTAGACCTCGTATTCGGCCTTGATCTGCGCCGTGAATTGCGCCGGCGTGTTGCCAATAATGATGGAGCCGGTGTCTTCAATGCGCTTGCGCACGGCCGGGTCCTGCAGGGCCTTCAGTGCGGCAGCGCTGACCTTGTCAACCACGTCTTGCGGCAAGCCCTTGGGGCCCATGATGCCGTAGTAAGCCATGCGGTTGACGGGCTCCAGACCCACTTCCTTGAAGGTCGGCACGTCAGGCAGCACCGCCAGGCGGGCAGGCGCAGCCACCACGATGGGGATCAGGCGTTTTTGCTGGATGAAAGGCAGGGCCGAAGGCAGGTTGTCAAAAATAATCTGGACCTGGCCGGCCACGGTGTCATTCAGGGCCGGGCCTGCACCACGGTAGGGAATGTGCGTGATGAAGGTGCCGCTCAGGCTCTTGAACAGCTCGGTCTGCAGGTGGCCGATGCCGCCGGTGCCCGAGGACGAGAAGGAATATTTGCCCGGATTTTTCTTCAGCTCGGCAACAAACTCCTTGTAGTTGCGCGCCGGAAAGCTCGGGTGCACCGCAATGATGTTGGGCGTCGCCGCGATGTTGATGATGGGCGTGAAGTCCGTCACCGGGTTGTACGGGATCTTGGTGTTGATCGCCGGGTTGGCGGCGGTGGTGGACACCGTGGCCACACCCAGCGAATAACCGTCCGGCGTGGCACGGGCGGTTTCCAGGGCACCGACCACACCGCCGCCACCGGCCTTGTTCTCCACAATGACGCTCTGCCCCAGCGCCTTGCCCAGCGGCTCGCTGATCACGCGGGCGATGATGTCGGTGGTGCCGCCGGGTGCAAAAGGCACCTGCAGCTTGACCACGCGGTTGGGATAGGCCTGGGCAAAAGCCGAGCCGGCCGCAGCGGTGGCCAGCGTCAGGGCAGAAAGAGTGAGCAGATAGCGACGTTGCATGGAACTTCCTTCAAAAAAAAACAATGGGCAATCCTAAGCGCAAGCAACGTGCCGCGGTCTTGTGGATAACGCATAGGGGCAAACCCGGAGCGCCCCCGGTGTTTGCGTTATTCTCAAAGGGTGAACTACGCCCGTCTCCTTTTCCCCGATTTCTCCCTGATTCTGTGCGGCTACCTGGTCTGCCGCTACACCGCGCTGAACCGCACGGTCTGGCAGCAGGTGGAAAGCCTGGTCTATTACTTCCTGTTCCCGGTCCTGCTGTTTCACTCGATTGTGAAAAGCCCGCTGGACCTGGGGGCCGCCTCCAGCCTGATCGCCGCAGGGCTGACCATGGGCGTGCTCGGCATCGGCCTGGCTTACTCGCTGCCCTGGCTGCCCTGGCTGGGCAAACACATCGACAGGCGCGAGCATGCCGCCAGTGCCCAGGTGGCCTTTCGCTTCAACTCCTTCATTGCCCTGGCGCTGGCCGAACGGCTGGCTGGCGCCGAAGGCCTGCTGCTGATTGCGGTGCTGATCGGGGTCTGCGTGCCGCTGTTCAACGTCGGAGCCGTCTGGCCCATGGCGCGGCATGCCAACAGCGGCTTTCTGGGCGCGCTGGTGCGCAACCCGCTGATCATCGCCACCGCCACCGGGCTGCTGGCCAACCTGTTGGGCTTTCAGATACCGGACTGGCTGGAACCCACGGTGATGCGCATAGGCGCGGCTTCCCTCGCGCTGGGCCTGATGGCCGCCGGGGCCGGCATGCAGTTCGGGCCGCTGGCCTCCGCCAAAACCCTGGCGGTGTCGCTGCTGGCGATTCGTCATTTGTTCATTCCGCTGATCGCGCTGGGCCTGTCCTGGCTGTTCCGCCTGTCGCCGGTGCAGACCACCGTGCTGCTGTCGTTCTCGGCGCTGCCGACGGCATCGAGCTGTTATGTACTGGCCGCACGCATGGGGTACAACGGCGCTTTTGTGGCCAGCCTGGTGACGCTGTCCACCCTGCTGGGCATCGTCAGCCTGCCCTTCGCGCTGGGCTTGTTGAGGTAGCCCCCGCGCACGCCTGTTATTGCAGCAGCTGGCGGCTGCGAGGATCGCTCAGGGCGGGCCGAAGCCGCAGCGCTGCAGGACGGTCTGGGCGGCGGGCGACAGGATGAACTGCGCCAGTTGCGTCGCGCCGGCATCTGCGCCGCTGCGGGCGCTCAGGCCGTAACGGGCGCTCACCTGCAACGCTTCGGGTACGGCCACGATGTTCAAACGCGGCACCTCGCGCTGCGCCGCCACCGCGTTGGTGCAATAGGTCAGGAAAAGATCGGCCTGGCCCTGGTCCATGACCCAGGCATAGGTGCCGCGTCCTGCCGGGGGCTTGGGGGAGTTGGCGCCACCGGTGAGTTTCAGCGCCTTGTGTTCCAGCGCTGCAAAGGCGCCCGCTTGCAGCGCCTCGGCGCGGCGAAACAGCGCCCAGGCATAGTCGCCGGACGGGTCGGCCCCAGGCGTCGAGGTGCCGACGCGCACCTCCGGGCGCAACATCGCTTCCAGCAAGCTGTCGGGTGACACGTCCACGGCCGGCGCGGCCAGCGCACACAGCCGGTTCAGCGCAAAGACGGTGGGCGCCTGCCAGCCACCGGCCTGGGCCAGGCGCTGGGGATGCTCCAGGTCGGCCGACGCAAACACCTGGGCCGGCTCGCCCTTTTCGATACGCTCGCGCAGCAGCCCCGAAGCGCCGAAGGTGAGCGCCACAGCGCGTCCGGTCCGGGCCTCAAACTGTTGCGCCACTTCGGTCAGGGCCTCGCGCAGGCTGCCTGCGGCATACAGCTGCAGCGGCGCAAGCTGTGCCTGCGCGCTGTCCATGGCGGGTGACGCAGCCTCGGGCTCCGGCCGGCGCAGCCGGCCATCGCTCACTTCGTGGCGTTCGGGAAAAACAGTTGTTCGCCGCCAATTTTGTAGCTGGCAATCACCGCCTGGCCGGCCGGCGAGGTCACCCAGTCCACGAACTTCTGCGCTTCTTCCAGCTTGACCTGCGGGTGTTTGGCCGGGTTGACCACCATCACGCCGTACTGGTTGAACAGGCGTTTGTCACCTTCCACCAGGATGGTGAGGTCGCCGCGGTTCTTGAACGACAGCCAGGTACCGCGATCAGCCAGCACATACCCGCCCGCGCTCGAAGCGATGTTCAGCGCCGGCCCCATGCCGCAACCGCAGGCCTTGTAGTTGGCAAATTGCGGCGGCTCCACACCGGCGGTTTTCCAGTAACGCAGCTCGGCCGCGTGGGTGCCGCTCTTGTCGCCGCGCGATACAAAGTTCGCGTTGCCTGCGTTGATTTTTTTCAGCGCCTCCACGATGTCATGGCCCTTGACCTTGGCCGGATCGGCGGCGGGGCCGATCAGCACGAAGTCGTTGTACATGACCGGAAAGCGCTTGATCGCAAATCCTTCGGCCACTACTTTTTCCTCGGCGACCTGGTCATGGACAAACAGCACATCGGCATCGCCGCGGCGGCCCATGTCGATGGCCTGGCCGGTGCCCACTGCCACCACCTTGGTGTCGATGCCGGTGGCCTGCTTGAAGGCGGGGATCAGGGTACCGAACAAGCCGGACTGCTCGGTCGAGGTGGTCGAGGCCATCACGATGGGGCGCGTCTGCGCTATCGAAACCGTAGCTGCCAGCGCAAGCGGGACAAGGGCTACAGCCCGAAAAGACTTGAAAAATCGCAAGGACAGGGGGATCGGGTTCATACAAGTTCTCCTTTGACAAAAATTTCCGCTTCATGCGGCAGCGGGCCGTTGAAAAAATCATGGGTCGGCAGGTCGGCCAGCAGGCGGCCCTGCTCCAGATACACCACGCGGCTGGCCAGGCGTTTGACCTGACCGAGGTTGTGGCTGCTGAAAATCAGCGTCATGCCGGCCTGCGTAAATCCGGCCATCAGGCCTTCGACCTCGCGTTTGGCGGCCGGGTCCAGGCTGGCCGTGGGTTCATCAAGCAGCAGCACCTCAGGCTGCAAGGCCCAGGCGCGCGCCAGCGCCAAGCGCTGCTGCTGCCCGCCCGACAGCGCCTTGGCATTGCGCTGCGCCAGGGCCAGCAGACCGACCCGCTCCAGTGCCGGCAGGGCCTTCGCCCTGGCCTCCTTCCAGGGAACCCCCTGGAGCCACAGGCCCAGCGCCACATTGGTCTGCGCGCTGGCACGCAGCATGTAGGGGTGCTGGAACAACATGGCCTGGCGCGCCCTGGCGTCGATCTGCAGGCTGCCACTGGCGGGCCGCACCAGGCCGTGCAGGGTGCGCAGCAGGGTGCTTTTGCCACTGCCGTTGGAGCCGACCAGCGCCACGCGCTCACCGGCCTGGATGCGCAGCCCGCAGGCCTTGAGCGCCTGCACCTTGCCGTAAGACACGCCCACGGCGTTCAATTCAAACAGCGGCTTCATTCCCCGCCTCCCTGGGGCTGGGCTGCCAGCAGCCTGGCGGCTTCCGGCGGCG
>CBFGNA010000250.1:0-4509 GCA_965650045.1 uncultured Polaromonas sp. | reverse complement strand
TCGGCAGCGCGTGGATCAGCACGTCGCCACGGCCTTCGGGCCCTTCGGTTGATGTTTAGTTCAAGTTGTCGTTTATCACCAGCGCGTTGCTCAGCATGTTGCCGTGCGACAGCATGGCGCCCTTGCTGCGCCCGGTGGTTCCGCTGGTGTAGAGGATGGCGGCGAGGTCATCAGCCTTGCGCAGCACCACCTCGTGGCGGTCACTGCACTGCGCAGCGCGGTCCAGCAGGGAGCCGGTGCGGTTGTCGTCCAGGCTGAAGACGTTGTACGTGCCCCGCTGGAAGGCAATCTTGCTGACCCAGCCGAAGTTCTTGCGGCTGCACACCACCACCGAGGGCTCGGCGTTGCCGATGAAATACTCCATCTCGGCACTCTGGTAGGCCGTGTTCAGCGGCAAAAAGACGTAGCCGGCGCGCAGCGTGGCCAGGTACAGCATCATGGCCTCGACCGACTTTTCGACCTGCACCGCCACCCGCGCTCCGTCGGGCAACTGCAGGGATTTGAGCAGGTTGGCCAGCATGGCGGTGCCACGTTCCAGATCGCGCCACGAGTAATACAGGCCGTTGTCGGTCTCCACCGCAATGGTGTCGAGATCCTCGGGGAAAGCCGCACGCAGGGCGGCATACAGATTGTTGTTCTTCATGGGTGGAGCACCTGGGCTGTCGACATCAAAAAAAGGAAAAAGAAAGGTATCAAGACGTAAGAAAGTGGCCGTCAAAACCGCGGGGAGCGCTTGTCGACAAAGGCGGTGACACCTTCGCGGTGTTCGCTTGAAGCCGCATAGGCATAAGCATTTGCTATCAAATCAGTAGCTGCCAGCGCCCGCTGGACGTGGGCCAGAGCCCTAAAAGACTGTTTATTCAGGCGTGCCGCCTGCGGCGCGAGGCTGATGATTTGCCTGACGCTTGCCGCCACTTCGTCGCCCAGCTGCGCATCCGGCACCACGCGGTTGAGAAAGCCCCGCTGCGCCAGTGTCGGCGCATCCAGCACCGCGGCCGCCAGCAGCATCTCGCGCGCACTGAGTTCGCCTGCGGCACACATCACCAGCGCCAGTTCACGCGGCGCCATCGGAAACCCCAGCCTGGCAATCGGTGCGCCAAACTTCGCCGACGCGCCGGCCAGCCGCAAATCGCAGCAGCTGGCGAGCTCCACGCCGGCGCCCATGCACGCACCCTCCAGCTGCGCAATCACGGGCACCTCGCAGTCGAGCACGGCTTTCATGCCACCCCAGACCAGCTCGTCGTGAAACTGGCGCAAGGTGGCTTCCTCGAAGCGGAAAGCGGCGTATTCGGAAATATCGCCGCCGGCGCAGAAGTTGCCGCCCTCCCCCGCCAGCACCACGCAACGCAGGGCCGCATCCTGCTGGAGGCGCTCGAATACCTCGCGCAGCTCCTGCCACATGGCCCGTGACATGGCGTTGAGTTTGCCGGGAAAGGACAGGGTGACCCGCGCGACCGAATCAGCGATGGTCAGCCTGACCTGTCCCGTCATGCAGACACGCCGGCAGAGGCAAAGATGCGATCCACCGCCGCGCCGCCACATGGCGGAGCCGCCCCCTGGGAGGGCTGCCTGTGACACGGAGTGAAAAGCGGGGGGGCCATTTCAGTCGAGCTTGGCGCCGGAAGCCTTGACCACCTGGGTCCACTTCTTGATCTCGGCGCTGACGAAGCTGCCGAACTGCGGGCCGCTCAAGCCGGAGAATTCGGCACCCTGGCGTGCCCACACGGCTTTGGCTTCATCGGTGGTGCAGGCCTTGCGGATCTCTTCAATGGCGCGGGCCTGCGCGTCAGCGGGCATGCCCCTGGGGCCCCACACACCGTACCAGGTGGTGACGTTGTAGTCGGGCAAGCCCATTTCCGTTGCGCTCGGAACATCGGGAATGGCCGGGTTGCGTTTGTTGCCCGCCACCATCAGCGCCTTGATGCGGCCGCCTGCAATGTGCGAGGCCGACGAACCGAGACCGTCAAACATCATCTCGACGTCACCCGCGATCAGGCCCTGCAGGGCCGGTCCGGCGCCGCGGTAGGGAATGTGCGTGATGAAGGTTTTGGTCTGCTGCTTGAACAGCTCGCCAGCCAGGTGATGGGAGGTTCCGGCGCCGGCCGAGCCGTAGTTGAGCTTGCCGGGATTGGCGCGCGCGTAGTCCAGGAATTCCTTGAAGTTGGCGACCCGCAGCTTCTGCGGATTGATCACCACCACCTGCGGCACGCTGGCCACCAGGATCAGCGGCACCATGTCTTTTTCAAGGTCGTAGTCCAGCTTGGGATACATACTGGGCGCAATGGTGTGGTGCACCGCACCCATGAACAGGGTGTAGCCATCGGGCGCAGCCTTGGCGGCAATGCCGGCGCCCAGCGTGCCACCGGCCCCACCGCGGTTGTCGATGATGAGTTGCTTGCCGGTCAGCCGCGCAAACTGAGCCGACATCGGTCGCGCAAACGCGTCCGTACCGCCACCTGCGGGAAAGGGCACGATCATGGTGACAGGCTTGGTGGGCCACGTCGACTGCGCATGGCTGCCCAGCGAAAATGCAGCGGCGCCCGCCGCGGCGGCGCGCAGCACATCCCTGCGGGATGCCTTGATGTCAAAACTCGATGTCATGTTGTCTCCTGTTGTGAATCAAAAAAGGTGAAAAAACAAAGATCAAATATACAAATCTTCGATGGCACCCGATACCGGGATTTTCCCCTGCGCCAGCAGCGCGCGGTGCTTGTCGAGCCGCTTGAGGTCATAGAGGTAATTGACCATCAGGCCGCAGGACTGCTTGAGTCCTTTGGGGGAAGGATCACCGGCCCAGTTGATGCGCTCCACGCGCGCACCGTTGCCGAGATGAAAGCGCGCCACCGGGTCCAGCGGCTTGCCGTCGCTCATTTCGCGGCCCAGGTACTGCGCAGCGCAATGCAGCAGCATGCGGCGCACTGCCGACTTCTCGCTCAGCGCCAGCGGGTTGTCTGCGGCGGTCAGGAAATGCTGGGCCGTGGGGGGCTCGAAACCGATGGCCCGGCCCAGCAGCGTGAGTTCTTTTTCATCCAGCTGCGCCAGCAGGCTGGCGGCGTTTTTCCCCAGCCAGGACCGGAAGCCGGGGATGGGCGACAAGGTTGCAAAGTTCTTCAGGCGCGGAAATTCCTCATGCAGGGTTTCAACCACACGCTTGATCAGCGAGTCGCCAAAACTCACGCCGCGCAGACCGGTCTGCGTATTACTGATGGAATAAAAAATCGCGGTGGTGGCTTTTTTCAGGTCCGCCGGTGCCGCCGCCTCGTCGAGCAGCGGCAGGATGCTGCCGGCCATGTCGTCAATGAGTGCCACCTCCACAAAGATCAGCGGCTCGTCCGGCATGCGCGGATGAAAAAATCCGTAACAGCGGCGGTCGCTGTCGAGCCGGTTCTTCACGTCGGCCCAGCTCTTGATGTCGTGAACGGCTTCGTATTTGATGAGCTTCTCGATCAGGGAGGCCGGCGAGTCCCAGCTGATGCGGCGCAGGTCCAGAAAACCCACATCGAACCAGGTCGAGAACATGTATTCCATCTCGACGTCGAGCGCCTGCAGGCGCTTGTCGGCCTTCAGGTGCGGCAGCAGGTCGGCGCGCAGGTTCACCAGAAACCGGAAGCCTTCCGGAAAGGCACTGAACCGCTGCAGCAGCCGCCGGCGCGGAGACACCGTGGCTCGGCGGTAGCGCACCTCGGCCACGGCTTCGTCGGGCGTGCCCACCGCGGCGGCAAACTGTGTTTGCGCCAGCTTGACCTTGGCGGCGTCGGCAACAAACTGCTCGCTCATCAGCAACCACATGTCACGCCGCTCGTCGGGCGAGGCCTTGGCATACCAGCCAGCCACGCCCATGGCCCGGCGCCCGCCCTCGACCTCGCTGACCTGCGGGTCCACGATGGCCTTCAGTTCTTCCAGCGTGCGGCGCAACACCCGCGGCGACAGGGCTTCTTCCTTTTGCCGCAAGGTCGCATTCAGGCGTTCGCGCGTGCTGCGCACCGCGGCTGCTCCTGATTTGGTAGCGGCTTGCGCCCGATCCACCTGGGCTGGAGCCTTTTTTGGTTCAGATTTTTCAGCGCTGCGCAGGATGGACACGCTGCGGGCAATCCAGTCGGGCGTGTTCATGGGGTGGCCTGTGCAAGGGTTGAGGATCGGGGTACTGCGATGGCCGGGTTTGCGAACTGGCTCATGCCGTCGCCTCCCGCCACGTCAACGAATTGCGCGCGAAAAGGGGGCGGCTCCTTGCTGGCATGAGCTTTACTGTCGATCCCCGTCGTTCCGACGGGGCCCCTCGCCAGGTAGCTCATGCCGTCGCCTCCCGTTGCGCGAGCGGTCTGCACGCGAAAAGGTGTCGGCTCCTTGCTGGCATGAGCTTTACTGTCGATCCCCGTCGTTCCGACGGGGCCCCTCGCCAGGTAGCTCATGCCGTCGCCTCCCGTTGCGCGAGCGGTCTGCACGCGAAAAGGTGTCGGCTCCTTGCTGGCATGAGCTTTACTGTCGATCCCCGTCGTTCCGACGGGGCCC
>CBFGNA010000249.1:0-4525 GCA_965650045.1 uncultured Polaromonas sp. | reverse complement strand
TGGTCACCGTGGTGAGCGGACTGGCGCATTCGCACTAGGACTTGTCAGCCCGCGGCTGACAGGAACAGGGCATGGCAACCTATAAGCCCGGCCGGCGCGCGTGATCATGATGGAGGCATTCAATCAAGGATGCGCCATGAAACTGCTCACACCGCAAAACCGTCCTGCCAAACCGCGCCGCGCACGCCGTCTGGTGGCGGCTTACCTGGCCTACTTCACCACCGTGTGCGCCAGCATGGCGGCAGCCGCAGCGGTGGTGACCGATACGGCGCCCATCCTGCTGGTCGCGGGAATGTAGAGCAGGGCTGTAACGCACGGAGGCAAGCATGCACGCCGAACCGCAAACCGCACCCCAGGAAGACACCGTGCCGCCGGGCGACGACAGCAACACCGACCCGACCCCGCCCCTGCCGGCCGATGCAGGCCGCAACGGGGGCGAGCGTAACCCCTCCGCTTTTGCGGCGCGCCCCGCCACCCGTCAAACCCCATCCTTCGACGAGGAGCCGGAACTCAACACCGGCGAGCGCGACATACCGTCAGACGGCCGTGATCGTGAAGGCGAGGGCATGATCCGCGAACTGGACAAGCCGGTCGAGCCTGCCAGCAACAAACCCCAAGGCAAATGACCATGGCCACTGACCCCAATGTGCCGCCGCCGGAACCCGTGCAGCCGCTGTCGCCGCCGCCCAATCCCGGTCAGGTGCAGCCGACGCCGCAACCCATGTAGTCAGGACAGCCCCATGCTTGCCGATCCCCAACCCGAAAGCCGGGAAAGCCCGAAGCATTCTTCGGCCCAGCCCTCCACACCGCAACCGAACCCGTCGCAAGACCACGTGTCCAGCCCGCGTGACGAGGACATGGATCCCGGTTCCCTCGTCAATCCGGACATGGAAGAGCCTGCAGAAACCACGCGCCCGCCGCTGGGCAACTGAGCTGCTGCACGGCCGCTGGCGAGTCCGCTTGCTCACTTTTCAGGAGCTGGCAGCGCCCGTTGCGCGTGGGCTGGCTGCCTATTTGGCTTCAAAGACCCGCAGCATCGAGCTGGCCGCGGGTCGGCAAGCCTTCACTGTCACCCAGCACCTGCACGGCCCGCGCGCCTATCCAGGCGCCACGCCGCACCGCGGCGGGCACGTCCAGCCCGCTCAGCAGCGCGCTGATCACGCCCACGGCAAAACCGTCGCCGGCACCCACGGTGTCCACCACCTGCGCCACCGGGAAGCCCGGGACGTGGCCGGTGCCGTCCTCGCCCTCAAAATACGCGCCTTGCGCGCCCAGCTTGACCACCACCAGCCGGGCCCCGCGCGCGCGGTAAAAACGTGCAATCCCTTCTGCGCTGTATTCCCCGGTCAGCAGCCGTCCTTCTTCCAGCCCGGGCAGCACCCAGTCCGCGCGTGCCGCCAGCTCATTGAGCGTCTCCACCATCACGGCTTGCGAAGCCCACAGCGCTGGGCGCAGGTTCGGATCAAAGGACACCGTGCGGCCGGCTGCGCGCATGCTGTCCATGGCTTCGCGGACCAGCGGCAGGGTGGTCGCCGAGACCGCCGGGAACACACCGGTGGCGTGCAGGTGGCGCGCCGACAGCAACCAGGCGCTGTCAATGTCTGCGGCGCCCATGTGGCTGGCGGCCGAGCCCTTGCGGTGGTATTCAATCGGCGGGTCGCTGCCGTCGCTGACGCTGCCCTTGATCATGAAGCCGGTGGGCCGGCCGGCATCCAGCGCAACGCGTGAACAGTCGATGCCTTCAGCCTTCATCTCGCGAATCAGGTAGCGCCCCATCATGTCGGTGCCCAGGCGGCTGGCCCAGCCGACCTTCAGGCCAAGGCGGGCCAGACCGATGGCGACATTGGTCTCTGCGCCGGCCGTGCGTTTGTGGAAGGACTCGGCGTTTTCCAGGGGCCCCGGCTGGCCGGCGATCAGCAGCATCATGGCTTCGCCAAAAGTGACAACATCCAGGGCAGGGGTCATGCTTGTGTGTGCGCAAAGTGCAGGGTGCGCAGATCGTAGCACCCTGACTACGCTATCTAATTGATAGCTGCTTGCGCTTGCTGGACGGGGGCTGGGGGCTGATTTTTCTTAAGAATTCCAAAGAACCTTCAAGAACCCTCAGGACAGCGGTCAGGCGCCGACGCTGCCGGTGATGGGCAGCACGATGCCGGTGATGTAGCCCGCGCACACCGGCGCCGCCAGGAAGACATAGGCCGGGGAAATTTCCTCCGGTTGTGCCGGCCGCTTCATGTCGGTTTTTTTGCCGAAGCTGGTGATGTCTTTCGCCGCCTTGTCGGCCGGGTTCAGCGGCGTCCAGACCGGGCCGGGCGCCACCGCGTTGACACGTATGCCCTTGTCCATCAGGTTGCTCGCCAGCGATTTGGTGAAGGCGTGGATCGCGCCCTTGGTCGCCGAATAGTCCAGCAGCTGGGCGCTGCCTTCCAGCCCGGTGACCGAGCCGGTGTTGATGATGCAGGCGCCGCTGCGCAAATGCGGCAGCGCGGCTTTGGCCATGTGAAAGTAACCAAAAATGTTGGTGCGAAAGGTTTCCTCGAAGCGTGCATCGTCCAGTTGTTCCAGTCCTTTGGCGTGCTCCTGAAAGGCCGCATTGTTGACGAGGATGTCGAGCTGGCCCAAGGCCTTGAGCGTGTGTTGCACCGCCTTGCGGGCAAAGGCCGGCTTCTTGACGTCACCCGGAATCAGCACGCATCGCTGGCCTTCGGCCTCCACGCAACGCCGTGTCTCGCGCGCGTCCTCGTGCTCGTCGAGATAGGCTACGGCCACATCCGCGCCTTCGCGCGCAAACAGCACGGCCACGGCGCGGCCGATGCCGGAATCGGCGCCGGTGATGAGGGCCACCTTGCCGCGCAGCTTGTTGCTGCCCTCATACGAGGGCGCCATGAAGTTGGGCTGCAAGGCCATGTCGGCCTGCCGTCCCGGCTTGCGCAAATGCTGGGCAGGCAAGGGCGTGACAGGCTGGACCCGGGCCCCGGCCTGCACCGCTTTTTGGGATGGCGATTTTTTCGGCCTGGCCGCATCCCGCCCGTCCTGGCGCGCCTGGATGGCACGCTGGGTTTGCGCGGTGGCCGATGCCTTGCGCGGCGTCTTCGCTGCTACCGCGGTTTTCTTTGCTGCTGCTGCGCGCATGCCTAATCCCCACCCTTTTTGCCGGCGCCGGACTTTTTACCCCCACCGTCGGATTTGTTGACCGTGGCCCAGGCGCGGGCCTCGGCGGTGTCGGGGGACAGGCCTTTTTTTTCATACGTTTTTTCAATGTGCCGGGCCTGGCGTTTTTGCTTGTCGGTGTAAGCGGTCTTGTCTCCTTGGGGCATGGCGTACTCCTGAAAAATAAAAGTCATCAAAACAGCTTGCAGGGTGCCGGCGTGGAGAAGGCTTCTGCTTTTTTTGTAGGACAAGCCGCAACGGCGCTGCACCTCCCTGCTGTACCTCCCTGCTGTCCTACAACAAGATCAATGGCGTCCGACACGGCCCCCTGGGGGCGGTTGCCTAGAGTCATTTGTGTCTGGCGGCTGTGCTGAAACGATTTCTTCAGACGAGCGCCGGCACCGTGACTGAACAACAACCATCCCCCCACCCAAGGAAGACCACCATGAGCAAAGCACCCCCCAAAATGAACGATGCCGTTGACCTGCTCGACGCTGACCACATCGCCGTCAAAAAGCTGTTCACGCAATTCAAGAAACTCAGCGAGAACGAAGCGCCCGCCGATGAGCGCAAGGCGCTGGCTGACCGGATCTGCAAGGAACTGACCGTCCATGCCGAGATCGAGGAACAGATTTTTTACCCCGCTGCCCGCGAAGCCATTGGCGACGATGCGCTGCTCAACGAGGCCGAAGTCGAACACGCCAGCGCCAAGGATTTGATCGCGCAGATTTCCGGCATGGATGCCGATGCAGCCTTGTTTGATGCCAAGGTGATCGTCCTGGGCGAATACATCGACCACCACGTGGAAGAAGAGCGTGAAGAGATGTTTCCCAAGGCGCGCAAGAGCGACATGGACCTCAAGGGCATGGTGGCCGATTTGAAAGCGCTGAAGGAAGAACTGATGGCCAGCGAAGGCATCGCTGCCTGATGCGCCTGACGCCGTTGCTGGATCAGCCTGCGCTGCCGGGCAGGCACGCCAGACGAGAGAAGCCGGACGCTGCGGCCGCAGCGCCCGGCACACATTCCACCGAGAGCATCGAGCAGCTCACGCGCAGCAACATCGAGGCCATTTTGCAGCTGGAGCGCGAGCGTCAGGCCAGGCGCCCCTGGGCCTACCGTCTGGCCGCCAGCATTGCCGGCTTTTGCGGCACGGCGCCGGTCCTCTGGCTGCACGCCATTTTTTTTGTGGTCTGGCTGGCCTTCAACAGCACCGGGCTGGCCTTTGATCCCTATCCCTTCACGTTTTTGACCATGGTGGTGTCGCTGGAGGCGATTTTCCTGTCCTTCTTCATCATGATCGGGCAGAACATTGCCAGCCGTGAAAACGAACGGCGCCATCAGCTGGACTTGCAGATCAACCTGCTCAACGAGCGCG
>CBFGNA010000248.1:0-4529 GCA_965650045.1 uncultured Polaromonas sp. | reverse complement strand
CTCGGCCTTCCTGCCGCTGGTCGAGCGGGGCGCCCGCGATGAGCGCCATTTCGTCAAGAAGGGGGTGAGCTGGGCGCTGCGCGGGATCGGGCGGCGCAGCCGCGCCCTCAATACAGCGGCGATTGCCGTGGCCGGCGTGGGCATCGCGTGGATGTATGGCAGCCAGGTCAGCCTGGGTGGGGGCCTTGCGCAGTTTGCGGGCACGCTGGTGGCCTTGCTGGTGCCCATCGCGGCGGCGGTGAACTGGACCGTGGTGCAGCGCAGCCAGGCCCACGGCGAAAAAATCGACCTGGTGCCGGCCGTGCTGGTGGGTGCCGCAATTTCCGCGCTCACAACGCTGCCGCTGGCTTTCCCGTTTGCGGCGACCGGGCGCGATCTGGGCTTGCTGGCACTACTCGGGCTGGTGCAACTGGCGATTCCCTGTGTGCTATCGGTGATCTGCGCCCGCGTGCTCAAGGCCCCCGAGGTGGCGTTGCTGGCGCTGCTGGAGATTATTTTCGGCATTTTGCTGGCCTGGCTGGGCGCCGGGGAAGTACCTGCCGCCACCGTACTGAGCGGCGGCCTGCTGGTCATCGGCGCGCTGGTGGCCAATGAATTGATGGGATGGAGACAGAGGGTATGAGGACGTACGAAACAAAGAACACCGGGGAGGTGCTGACCGAAGTGCGCGGCGGCGTGGGCTTCATCACGCTCAACCGGCCCAAGGCGCTCAACGCGCTGTCGCTGCCCATGGTGCGCGAACTGGCGGCCGCGCTGACGGCCTGGCGGGACGATGCGGCTGTGCTGGGCGTGGCGGTACGCGGCACCAACAAGGCCGGCCGTCCCGGCACGCCCGAGGCGCTGTTTGGCGGTTTCTCGGCCGGCGGCGATATCCGCTTTTTCCACGAGGCGGCGCTGGCCGGCGACCGCGCACTGGACGACTTTTTCACCGAGGAATACCGACTCAACCAGCTGATCCACAGCTATCCCAAGCCCTACATCGCTTTCATGGACGGTGTGGTGATGGGCGGTGGCATGGGGATTTCGCAGGGTGCGACAGTGCGTATCGTCACCGAGCGCAGCAAGCTCGCGATGCCCGAAACCAACATCGGCCTGTTTCCCGATGTGGGCGGCGGCTACTTCCTGAGCCGCTGTCCTGGCAGCGTGGGTGAATACCTGGCGCTGACCGGCGTGGTGATCCATGCGGACGAGGCGCTGGCTTATGGCCTGGCCGATGTGAAGCTGCCGGCAGCGGATCTGCCCGCGCTGTGGCAGTCGCTGGGCGATCAGGACCTGGCGTCGGCGGCTGCGCTGGAGGCCTGGATTGCTACACATTTGATAGCTGGTGGCGCCCGTCAGGAAAGGGCTGGATGCCAATTTGATCAATATTTTTCACTGGCCCGTGTGAAACACATCGTGGATGCGCTGGACGCTTCACCCGATGAGGCGGCCCGCAAGATCGCCGCCATGCTGCGCAAGCGTTCGCCGCTGATGCTGCATGTCACGCTGGAGCAAATCCGCCGTGCGCGCACCATGACACTGGCCGACGACCTGCGCATGGAGCGTGACATCGTCCACCATTGCTTCCATTGGCGTCCCGGCGCAGCCAGTGAGACGGTCGAAGGCATTCGTGCGCTGGCCATCGACAAGGACTACACGCCGAAGTGGAACCCGGCACGCATTGAAGACGTCAAGCCCGAGATGATTCAGGCCTTTTTTACCAGCCCCTGGACAGCAGACCACCATCCCCTGCGCGACCTGGCCTGAGCCCGGGCGCTGCCAGCCCGCTCAATTCACACCACGGCGCCAAACAGGGTGCCCACGCCGGCCGTGATCACCATCGCGAGCGCGCCCCAGAAGGTCACCCGCCAGGCGCCGGTCAGGACCGACGCGCCGCCGGCGCGCGCTGCCACCGCACCCAGCAAGGCCAGGAAGAACAGCGATGTGCCGGCCATCCATGGAATCATCCCGCCGTAGGGCACCACCCCAGCCACCAGCAGGGGCAAGGCTGCGCCCACCGCAAAACTGGCGGCCGAGGCCAGCGCCGCCTGGATCGGGCGGGCGCTGAACGCCTCTGAAATGCCCAGCTCGTCGCGTGCATGGGCGCCCAGCGCGTCATGCGCCATCAGTTGCGTGGCGACCTGATGGGCGAGGTCGGGCGCCAGTCCGCGTGTTTCATAAATGGCGGTCAGTTCCCGCATTTCGGCCGCGGGGTCGGCCTTGAGTTCGGCACGTTCACGCGCCAGATCGGCTTTTTCGGTGTCTGCCTGGGAATGCACCGAAACGTATTCGCCGGCGGCCATGGACATGGCGCCGGCGGTCAGTCCGGCCACGCCGGTGAGCAAAATGCTGCCCGGCGTGGTGTGGGCCGCCGCCACACCAATCATCAGGCTGGCCGTGGAGACAATGCCGTCATTGGCCCCCAGCACCGCCGCGCGGAGCCAGCCGATACGCGCTGTTTTGTGACGTTCGAGGTGTCGCATGGAGTCTTTCAGTGAGGAGGGTATGACCCGGGATCAGCGCCGGTCCCACAACATTCGCCGCAGGGTGTTGTCGCGCACGATGTAGTGGTGAAAAAGAGCTGCAGTTGCATGCAGTCCCAGCAAGAAATAGCCGGCCGTGGCGCCTGCTTCGTGAATTTCCTTGAGCAGGCCGGCCGTGGTCCTGTTCTCCGTGATGAGCACCGGCAGTTGCAGGCCCAAAAAGGGCACCGGCTGACCACTGGCATTGAGAGCCAGCCATCCAGCCAGCGGCATGGCGACCATGAGGAGGTACAGGGAAAACTGCACCACGCCAGACAGCCTGCGTTGCCAGAGCGGCAGGCCCGGAACAATGGAGGGCACACGCGTCGTCATCCGCACGGCAATGCGAAGCCAGACCAGAAAAAACACGGACATGCCGAGCATGTAGTGCCAGGTTTTCAGGCCATTGCGGGCATCGCTGCCTTTGGGGAAACTATCGCTCAAGATCATGGCGCCGTACACCGCGGCCAGCAGGGGCAGCATGCACCAGTGCAAGCCCATGGACAGCCGGTTGTAACGAAAATTTTCTGGTGGGGGTTTCATGGAATTTTGCCAGGACGGGTTATGGGGGCCAGGATTGCCAGGGCCCTGGCCGGCCCGGTTGCCGTGAGACAGCCAGTCTGCGGCTGCCGACTTAACGCCGCCTTAACGCCGACTTAAGCTGCTGTTGCCATCCTGCGCTGAATAAACGAAGGCCGCTCCGGTTGGCGATCAAGCTGCGGAATTGTGCGCTCAACAGTGTTGGCGACATCGGGCCGCACGGCGTTGACCTGGATCAAGGGCGGATTTATTCCTGCTCTCCAGGAGCGTGACTGCCGCCGCCCCGGGCCTCAAAGCTGGGCGTAACTCAGAGCTGGCGGTAAACCAGTTCGGCCAGCTTCATCAATTCCTCGCGGGAGACCGCACCACTGAGGGCGTAACCAAAGCCCTGGTCCACCCAGTAAAACGAAGGCACCGGCCCATCGGTGCTGTAGCGAAAAGCGGTCTCGCGGCTGGCCGCGGTTGCACTCGAATTGCCGTCCACCGCACCCAGGTAAAGGGTGATCCGCCCGCCGGCCGCATTTTGAAACATGAACTGCGCGCGGGCGCCGCCCTCACCGGGCAGCAGGCGGCCTCCGACCAGTTCATACCCCTGCTCAGCCAGCACCGGCAGCTTCAGCGGCTTGCCCAGGCGTTTGGACAGCCATTGCACCAAGTGTTCCTGCTGCGCGGCCGGCACTTCCACCGGATGGCGCACCTCGGGCGAGTACACCGCATGCGCGAGCGAGGCCTGGTGCACAAAAGCCTGCGTGGCACGGGCCGAGGCGCCCGCCAGTTGAGAAACCGCCGGCCTGTCCACGCGGCCATGCGACAACCAGCCCACGCCAAAGACCAGCACCACGGCGGCAGCCATGCCGCCCCAGCGCCACCACTGGTTCAGTTGCTGGCGGCCCAGGTCCACGCGGCGGGCAGCGGCAAGCAGGGTGGCGGGCACCGGTTCGCCGAGCAGCGGGCGGTGCAGGGCGCGCAGGGCTTCGCGCTGGGCCTGCCACGCCTGCTGCGTGTCCCGGGCGGCCGGATCGGCGTCCAGACCGGCCAGCACGGCGGCCTGCTGATCCCCCGGCAATTGCCCATCGATCAGCGCGTTGATCTTGTCCTGCATGAAAGCGTTCTGTGGGTCCATGGTGTTTACTTGAGTCGGCGCATCAGCGGCCGGACCTGGCCCGCCGCCGGAGCAGCCGGGCCGTCCATCAGTTCGCGCAGGCGGGCGCGGGCGCGCGACAGGCGCGACATGACGGTGCCGACCGGTACGCCCGTTATTTTTGCCACCTCGGCGTAGGACAGGTCTTCCAGGCTGACGAGCAGCAACACGGCCCGCTGCTCGTCCGGCAAGCGCAGCAGGCAGCGCTGCAGATCCAGCGATTGGGCGGTTGCGCTGCTGTCGGCGATTAGTTCATCGGCCACGTCGTCGGCATCGACCGGGGTTCCGGCAGCGGCGCGGCGCACGGCTGCGCGACGTGCTCGATCGGGCGGGCGTGCAGGATGGCG
>CBFGNA010000247.1:0-4546 GCA_965650045.1 uncultured Polaromonas sp. | reverse complement strand
GCTCTTGTCGGGGAAGTGACCCACGACGCCGTCGGCCCCTGGCGCATCCATCACCTGGACCACAGTGAACTTGTCATGAATCATGTTCAGGATGGGCGCAATCGTCGTGACGCCGGCGTTCACGGTAACGCGCCAGCATTCCCAGTACTCGTCCACCGATATCGCCTGAAAGGTCTGGTGCACCGGGAAATGCCGCTGCACCCAGAACTTTTCATTGCGCTGGATGTGCTGGACGATGTAGCCGTCGACCGGATTGACGATGTTCCAGCGGATAAAGTTGCGGAACAGCGTGGCGGAGGCCGCAGGCGGCACCCTGGCCTCGAGCGCGTGGGTCGGGCCGGTAACGTTGGTGACGGTGATCAGTGGCATGGGCCACTTTAGCCGCAAGCCGGCGGGCCTTCGTCCTTAAAACTGGGGACAGACAGCAGCCGGGCGCGCGGCTAGCGGCGTGGCAGCGCCAGGTATTTGCGCAGCTCGGCCTCGATGCTGAGCGCAGCCAGCCAGGACGTTCTGGCATTGGTCGGCAGCGCACTGTTTTCAAGGCGGATGACGAAGCGGCCAAAGTCGCCTTCGACTTCCAGCTCGTGCACGTTTTTCGTGACCCCGGGATCGGCCATCATGCGCACCGCGGTTTTCTCGAAGCCCACACCGGCCAGCGCGACAGCGGCCGTGACGTTGGCGTTTTTGGGGTAGAGGCGCGCCGAGTCGGCGGCCGTGCCTTCAAACACCAGCGTGGCTTCGGTGATGGCCGACAGGTCGCAGGCCTGTTCGGCCGGTGTGCCGCGCCAGGCCTGCGGCGGTTTGCGGCCGGTGTAGCTGACCGAGCGGATGCCGGCACCGCGTGCAGCATCCAGCGCGTCCAGCCCGCCGATGGCGCCGGACACGGTCATCAAGCGCGCGCGGCCGGCGCTGGCTGCGGCGGCCAGTGAGTCGCGCAGCGCTGCGTCGCCAAGCGCGCCTATCGACACGATGATCACGTCCACACCGGCTTGCAGCAGCGCCGGCACGACGGAGCGCACAACCTCGTGCCCCGCGCATTCGATGGCCAGGTCGGGCTTCCAGCGCAGCAGCGCATCGATGTCGGTGAAGGTCTCCACACCCGCTGGGTGTTCAGAGGCAGCCACGGAGCTGGGCCGCACCAGCGCGGCCAGTGGCGCCTTTGGCACGAGGGAGGACTGGATGCTGGCCAGCAGGTTGCGGCCGATGGCACCCAGGCCGAGGATGGCGATGCGCGGCGCGGCGGCGCCTGCAGCAGGTGAAGCTGAAGTCATGGGTTTGAAAAAGGTTCGGGGACGGCTACTTATACCTGCACGATGAAGGGCTGGTCGGTGTTGAACTTCGGCGACAGCAGGAGCGGCGCGCCCTGCTGCACCAGCACCATGTCCTGCACATGCCAGTAATCCTTGTGCGGTTCCAGCGCCAGCACCATGCCTTCTTCCAGAACAATCGGTGAGCCGCGGCGCAGGATGGGTTCCTGCTGGTGCCACCAGGCGCCGACGCCGTGGCCGACCAGCAGCGACTTGTAGGCCCACTGGTTCTGCGCAAAAGCATCCATCACAAACTGGTAGAGGTCGTGAACCACGGCGCCGGCGCGGCAGCGATCAATGGTGGCGCGGTAAATCTCCAGGTTGATGCGGTATTCCTCGCGCTGCAGCGGCGTCGGCTCGCCAATGATGACGTTGCGCGACTGGTGGCCAGCGTAGCCGCCGAGGTAGGCCACATAGTCGGTGCGGATCACATCGCCGGGTGAAATCACGGTGTCGCTTTCGCCGGCGTAGGCGATGGTGTTCTTGTCGGTGTTCAGGATGCCGTGCGCCCACTCGAAGCCTTTGGACAAACAGGTGGCGATCATGTCGGCGTGCACCTTGCGTTCGGTGTCGCCGGGGCGGATGCGCTGGAACACTTCGAGGTAAACATCGTCGAGCAGGTCAGCGGCCCTGCGGATCTTCTCGACCTCGCCGGGCGTCTTGACCCAGCGCACGCGGTCCATCAACGCCGTGCAGTCCACCATCTGCAACTGCTTGAGCTCGCCCTGCACCAGACCCCAGTCGCGGGCGCTGACGTAGTCCTGCTCGAAGCCGACACGCGCCTTGTCCAGGCCAGCTTCACGCATCAGCGCGGCGAGTTTGCTGTAGGGTGACTCGACATAACCCTCGTACAGCTCCACGCGTTCGACCCAGGCGTCGCGCTGGGCCAGGCCGGCGGCCGTCTTGTTGGCAATGATCACCGGCTGCCCGTGGCGCGGCCACAGCAGGATGACGGCGCGCATGGAGTCGGCCAGGTCCATGTGGCGGGCCAGCGTGCCGGGATAGACAACGCCCGAGAGGTAGGTGAAGTTCTGGCCGGAGCGCAGCACCACGGCGTCCAGGCCGGCTTCGTCCATCAGGGTGTTCAGGCGGGCGATGTTGGCGATGTTGTTGGGATGGGGTGTCATTGGCCTGTGTTGTCTGTTGTTTGTTTTTCTTGCGGAGAAGGTGCCTGCCGGGCGGCACCCGTCTCAGAATTTGCGCGTTTCCTCGGGCAGCAGCGCCTGCGAGACGATGGTGCGCAACACCTCGACCACCGCAGCATTGGCCGCCGGCGGGATGCCGTCACACCAGGGCCGCAACTGGCCGTTGCCGCCGTCGATCAGGCCCAGGCCCACGCCCACGTGGGCCAGTGCCAGTTCCTGCTCGGCGGTGTGGCACAGCGAGAGGTCGCGACGCAGCAGGGCCAGCCCGGCCGTCACCGCATTGGCGCCCATGTTGGAGCTGTTGGCCACCAGCAGCACGTCGGTCTCGACCACCGAATACACCCCGCCGCCGCAGGGCGTGATGTGGCTGAAGGTGTAGTTGGGCAGCGCTTGCGCAAGTTGCGGATGCAGGTTGCCGAAGCCGATTTCATTGCCGCCGTCGCCGATGCCGAGCGTGCGTTTGCCCTTGGCCCGCGCGGTGTTGAACAAGTGATCCAGGTTGGCGCGGAATGGCGCACGCGAGACACCGGTGGCGCCGTAGATGATGCCGTGGCGGTTGCCGCCCAGGCGCTCGATCGCGCAGAACACGTCGTTCTCTGCAGCCAGGCGCTCCTGCATCGCCAGGTCGCCCAGGCCAATCTCCAGCACCTCGGCCTCGGTCTGCACCGCGCGCAGCAGGCCGCGAAACGGCTCGGCGGCGACCGGGTCGGTCAGGACGGACACGCTGTGGCCCATGGCCACGAGGGCGCGCGTGAGCACCACGGTGCCGATGGGACCGTCGTTCTCGCCGACCGGCATGTAGTCGGGCACGGCGGCGCCGCTGACCAGCAGCACCCGGGCCGGGGCGCGGTCAAACTCCCGCGCCGCCGCATACACCAGCGGCATGCCCGCACGTTCGCGCGCCATCAGGTACATGGGCCACTTGGCGCCGCGCGGCAGGCTGCTGCTGCGCATCTCGACATTGAGCAGGCGGTCCAGGTTCTCGAAGGCAATGAGGTCCACGCCGCCGGCTTGGGTGGCTTGTGCGGTTTCAGTCAACCTTGGCTCCTGCCTGTTGGATCACCTTGCGCCACTTCGGCACCTCGCGCGTCACCAGGGCTGTGAAATCGGCGCTGCTCGACCATTCCGGGTCAATGCCCGCGGTCTTGAATTTGTCCTGCACGTCTTTGGAGGCCAGCACGCGTTTGATGTCGGCGTTCAGGCGGTCCACGATGGCCGGCGGCGTGCCCTTGGGGGCAAAGACGCCGTACCAACTCACGTATTCATAACCGGGCACGGTTTCGGCAATGGCTGGCACATCGGGCAGCGCCGGGTGGCGCTTGAGGCTGCTGATGCCCAGGCCGCGCAGCTTGCCGGAACGCACCTGCGGCAACGCCGAAGGCATGGTGTCGAAAGCCATGGCCACATGGCCGCCCAGCAGGTCGGACATGGCCGGGCCGGCGCCCTTGTAGGCGATGTGCGTGATGCTGGTGCCGGTCATGACCTTGAACAGCTCGCCGCCCAGATGCTGCGCCGAGCCGGCGCCGGCCGAGGCAAAGGTCAGCGGCGCGGTGGCAGCGCGCGCCTTGGCCAGCGTGATCAGCTCGGCCACACTGTTGGCCGGCACCTGCGGATTGACCATCAGCAGCAGCGGCGTGGTGGCCACCGGCGCGACGGCCACAAAGTCGGCGACCGGGTCGTAACCGACCTTGCTGTAGAGGCTGGGATTGACCGCATGGGTGGCGGTGCTGCCCAGCACCAGCGTGTAGCCATCGGGCGCGGCGCGCGCCGCCAGCTCGGTGCCCAGGCTGCCGCCGGCGCCGGCCTTGTTGTCGATCACCACCGGCTGGCCCAGCAGCTCGGCGAGTTTTTCGCCGACGATGCGTGCTACCACGTCGGTGCCGCCGCCCGGAGGAAACGGGGTGATCAGGCGGACCGGTTTGGACGGGTAGGTTTGCGCTGCCGCAGGCAAGGCAAACAGCAAACCCGTGAGGCACAGCGCAAAACCTGCAGCAACTGCTTTTTTCATGGCAAGACTTTCTTGGAACGGAGAAAACATGGGGTGGACAACGCCACTTTGAGGCATGCCGGCCATTTCCCAAAGCGCATAATTTG
>CBFGNA010000246.1:0-4552 GCA_965650045.1 uncultured Polaromonas sp. | reverse complement strand
CAACCAACACCGCCAGCGCATGTTCGAACTCGGCGCGGCGCCGGTCCAGCGCCAACGCTTCCGATTCGATGGACGCGACTTCGGTGCGCACGCGCGCCACATCGAGTTCGGCCACATCGCCTTCGCGCAAGCGCACCTCCGTCAGTCGCAGCGTGTCGCGGTAGGCCTGCAGGGTGTCACGCACCAGCGTGCGTTCGGCATCGAGCGCGCGCAACTGCAAATAGGTTTGCGCCACGTTGGCCTGCACCAGCAACTGCGTGCCGCGCAGCAGCGCCTCACGCGAGCGCGCATCCAGCGACGCCGCATCGGTCGCCAAGGACAGGCGGCCGATCAGGTCCAGCTCCCAGGACAAATTGGCGCCTGCGCTGACCACGGTTTGCGGCCGGTTGCCGGTGGTGCTGTTGCTCTGGCGTACGACTCCCGCGCCCAAATCGACTTGCGGCAGGCGGTCCGCACCGCTGGCGCGCACCAGCGCACGCGCCTGCGCCAGCCGGCCGGCCGCCACCTGCACGCTGCTGTTGTTGCGGCCAGCCTGTTCGACCAGCCGATCGAGCACCGGATCGGCAAACACGGTCCACCAGCGGCCCTGGTTCTGCGCATCTGCAGGCGCAGGCGCGGCGGCGAGCACACGCGATGCGTCCTGTTCCTTGAACGCCGGCGGTGTGGCCGGCAGGCTGGACGAATCCACCGGCGTCGAGGTGGCGCAGCCGGCCAGTACCAGGGCGGCGGCCAGCGGCAGCATCGCCGAACGCAGCCGGGACGAAATATGGTTCATGACGAACTCCTTGCAAATGTCGTTGGTTTATTCGTGTTGCCCAATGCGCGCGGCAGGCTGGGCGTGTATCGGTGCGCCGCCACCGCCCGCAAAGGCTTCGATGTGCGGCACCTCGCCATGCAATTTGAGCGGGCGGTTGCCGGCCATGCGGCGCAAGGCCACATAAAACACCGGAGTGAGGAAGAGGCCAAAAGCCGTCACGCCTATCATCCCGGCGAACACCGCCACCCCCATGGCCGAGCGCATCTCCGCGCCGGCGCCGGTGGACAACACCAGCGGCAGCACACCCATGACAAAGGCCAGCGAGGTCATCAGGATGGGCCGCAGGCGCAGGCGGCTGGCTTCGATGGCGGCCTGCACCGGTGTGCGGCCGGCAAACTCCAGCTCGCGCGCAAACTCGACGATCAGGATGGCGTTTTTCGCCGACAGCCCCACCAGCACCATCAGCCCGATCTGGGTGAACACGTTGTTGTCGCCGCCCGAGAGCCAGACCCCGGTCATCGCGGCGAGCAGGCCCATGGGCACGATCAGGATGATGGCGATTGGCAGGGTCAGGCTTTCATACTGCGCAGCCAGCACCAGAAACACCAGCAGCAGGGCCAGCGGGAACACCAGCACCGCCGAATTGCCGGCCAGGATTTCCTGGTAGGTCAACTCGGTCCACTCGTAGCTGATGCCTTTGGGCAAGGTCTCGGCCGCGATGCGTTCAATCGCCTGCTGCGCCTGGCCCGACGAATAACCGGGCGCCGGCCCGCCGCTGACGTCGGCCGACAGGTAGCCGTTGTAACGCATGGCGCGCTCGGGCCCGAAGCTCGATTGCACCTTCATCAGCGCCGAGAGCGGCACCATCTCGCCGGTGGTCGAACGCACCTTGAGCAGGCCCACATCCTCGGCGCGGGCGCGGTAGGGCGCATCGGCCTGGACACGCACGCTGTAGGTGCGGCCGAACTTGTTGAAGTCGTTGGCGTACAGGCTGCCCAGGTAGATCTGCATGGTGTCGAAGATGTCGGTCACCGGCACATTGAGCTGGCGCGCCTTGGTGCGGTCGATGTCGGCATAGAGTTGCGGCACGTTGACTTGCCAGCTCGTGAAGGTGCCGGCAATTTCGGGCGCCTGCGCCACCTTGTCCATGAAGGCTTTCACGGCCCCGTCCATCGCGTCGTAACCGAGCGAAGCGCGGTCTTCCAGTTGCAGCTTGAAGCCGCCCGTGGTGCCCAAGCCCTCGACCGGTGGCGGCGGGAACATCACGATGAAGGCGTCCTGGATGCTGCCGAAAGCGCCATTCAACTGGCCAGCCACCGCGCCGCCGCTCTGGTCGGCGTGTTTACGCTCGGCAAAGGGCTTGAGCGTGGCGAACACGATGCCGGAGTTCGAACTGTTGGTGAAGCCGTTGATCGAGAGACCCGGGAAGGCAATCGCGTCTTCGACGTTGGGGTTGGCTTTCATGATCTCGCCCATGCGCTGGATCACGTCCTCGGTGCGGTCCAGCGTGGCGCCGTCGGGCAGCTGCGCAAACCCGATCAGGTACTGCTTGTCCTGCGCCGGCACAAAACCGCCGGGCACCAGCTTGAAGATGCCGACCGTCGCCGCCACCAGCACGAGGTAAACCGCGAGCATCACGGTCTTGCGCGAGATCGCGCCCTTGACGCCGCCACTGTAGGCCGTGGCACCACGGCTGAACATCCGGTTGAACCACGCGAAGAAACGGCCGAACACCTTGTCCATGCCGCGCGTCAGCGTATCTTTCGGCGCATCGTGGCTTTTGAGCAGCAGCGCAGCCAGCGCCGGCGACAGGGTCAACGAGTTGATGGCCGAGATCACGGTCGAGATCGCAATCGTCACCGCAAACTGCCGGTAGAACTGGCCGGTCAGGCCGCTGATGAAGGCCAGCGGCACAAACACCGCGACCAGCACCAGCGCAATCGCGATGATGGGGCCCGACACCTCGCGCATGGCGCGGTAGGTGGCCTCGCGCGGCGACAGCCCGGCCTCGATGTTGCGTTCGACGTTTTCGACCACCACGATGGCGTCATCGACCACGATGCCGATGGCCAGCACCAGGCCGAACAGGCTGAGTGCATTGATCGAAAAGCCCAGCAGGTGCAGCACGGCAAAGGTGCCGACGACAGACACCGGCACCGCCAGCAGCGGGATGATGGAGGCGCGCCAGGTCTGCAGGAACAGGATCACCACCAGCACCACCAGTGCGACGGCTTCGAGCAGCGTCGTGATCACCGACTTGATCGAGGCGCGCACAAACTGCGTCGGGTCGTAGGCGATGCGGTACTCCACACCTTCCGGCATGTTTTTCGCCAGTTCCTCCATGGTCTGGCGCACCTCGGCCGAGATCTCCAGCGAGTTGGAGCCCGGCGCCTGGAACACACCCATGCCGACGGCGGGTTTGTTGTTCAGCAATGAACGCAGCGAATAGTCTGACGCACCCAGCTCCAGGCGGGCGATGTCGCGCAGCCGCGTCACCGCACCGTCGGCACCGGTCTTGACGATGATGTCGCCGAACTCGTCCTCGTTCTGCAAACGCCCTTGTGCATTGATCGACAGCTGCATGTCCACACCGGCCAGCCCCGGCGATGCACCGACCACACCGGCCGCCGCCTGCACGTTCTGCCCGCGGATGGCCGCCACCACATCGCTGGCCGAGAGGCCGCGTTGCGCGACCTTTTGCGGGTCCAGCCAGACCCGCATCGAGTAGTCGCCACCGCCGAAAATCTGCACCTGGCCCACGCCCTGAATGCGCGCGAGCCGGTCCTTGACGTTGAGCACCGCGTAGTTGCGCAGGTAGTTGATGTCGTAACGGTCGTTCGGCGACACCAGGTGCACCACCATCGTGATGTTGGGCGCGCTCTTGACGGTGGTCACGCCGAGCCGGCGCACTTCCTCGGGCAGGCGCGGCTCGGCCTGCGAGACGCGGTTCTGCACCATCTGCTGGGCCTTGTCGGGATCGGTACCGAGCTTGAAGGTCACGGTCAGCGTCATCACGCCGTCGGTGGTGGCCTGACTGCCCATGTACAGCATGCCCTCGACGCCGTTGATAGCTTCCTCCAGCGGCATGGCCACGGTTTCGGCGATCACCTTGGGGTTGGCGCCGGGGTACTGGGCGCGCACCACCACCGAGGGCGGCGCCACTTCCGGGTATTCGGAAATGGGCAGGCCGCGCAGCGCGACCAGTCCGGCGATCAGGATCAGCAGCGACAACACGCCGGCAAAAATCGGCCGGTCGATAAAAAATTTGGAAAGATTCATGGCACTTCTTCTTGTTCAGGCCGGGGTCCGCAGGCCCCGGCGCCTTGGCATTACTTCGCGGCCACCTTGACCGGCTTGTCGGCATGGAGCTCGGCCTTGGCCGACATCTCGACCGTCTGCGGCGCCACCAGCGCGCCCGGTCGCACCCGCTGCAGGCCGTTGACGACGATGCGTTCGTCAGGGGCCAGGCCCGCCTTGACGACACGCAAGCCGTTGACCGACGCGCCCAGCGTGACTTCGCGGTAAGCGGCCTTGTTATCCGCGCCCACCACCAGCACAAACTTCTTGTTCTGGTCGGTGCCAACGGCGCGTTCGTTGACCAGCAAGGCGGTGGACTGCGTGGCCTGGCCCATGCGGATGCGCGCGAACTGGCCGGGCATGAGTTGCCCGTCCTTGTTGTCAAACACCGCGCGGGCACGCACCGTGCCGCTTTTTGCATCGACCTGGTTGTCAACGAGTTGCAGCTTGCCCTCAAAGGGTGTGTCGCTGCTGGCAGCGGTGCCCATCTGGACCGGG
>CBFGNA010000245.1:0-4579 GCA_965650045.1 uncultured Polaromonas sp. | reverse complement strand
GATCCGAAACACGCGCGACGCCTCCGCTGCGCGGAACCCGCCAGGGTGGAGCATGCCGAACGCGATCGACATCTCCCCGAAGACGTCACCGGGCCTCCGCTCGCCGACCACGGTCTCCACGCCGTCGACGACCCTCAGCACGTCGAGCCGACCCTCGAGGACGCCGAATAGTGCCCGAGCGTCACCCTCGTTTACGGCGGACTCGCCGGGAACGAGGGTGATGTCCGCCACTACCCGGGAGAGTCGGTCGCGTTCGGCCCGATGCGGTGGACGTGGCCATCGTCGAAATCGGCGGCACGGTCGGCGACATCGAATCCCTGCCTTTCCTCGAAGCCGTGCGCCAGATGAGCCTGCGCCTGGGCGCCAACAACACCGCCTTTGTGCACCTGAGTTACGTCCCGTGGATCGCCGCCGCCGGTGAGCTCAAGACCAAGCCGACCCAGCACACCGCCAAACAGTTGCGCGAGATCGGCATCCAGGCCGACGTGTTGCTGTGCCGTGCCGACCGCCGCATTCCGCAGGAAGAGCGCGCCAAGATCTCGCTGTTCTCCAACGTGCCGGAGTGGGGCGTGATCTCCATGTGGGACGTGGACACCATTTACAAGGTGCCGCGCATGCTGCACGAGCAGGGCCTGGACGGCCTGATCTGCGACAAGCTGCGCCTGAACACGCCGCCGGCCAACCTCAAGCGCTGGGACGAGCTGGTATATGAGACGGAACATCCGCAAAAACAGGTCAACATCGCCATGGTTGGCAAATATGTGGATCTGTCGGACAGCTACAAATCGCTCAACGAAGCGCTGCGCCACGCCGGCATGAAAAACCACGCCAAGGTGGTGATCGAATACGTGGACTCCGAAACCATCACGCCCGACAATGTGTCGCGGCTGGCCAAGTTCGACGGCATCCTGGTGCCCGGCGGCTTCGGCATTCGCGGTGTGGAAGGCAAGATTTGCGCCGCGCGTTAGGCGCGAGAAAACAAACTGCCCTACCTTGGCATCTGCCTGGGCATGCAGGTGGCCACGATTGAATTTGCGCGCCACGTCGCCGGCCTCAAAGACGCCAACAGCACCGAGTTCGAGCCGAACACGCCTCACCCGGTCATCGCGCTGATCACCGAGTGGAAAGACGCGGACGGCACCATCAAGACGCGCGACGCCAAGTCTGACCTCGGCGGCACCATGCGCCTGGGCGCACAAAGCTCCGACGTGGCCAAGGGCTCGCTGGCCCACAGCATCTACGGCGACGTGGTGACCGAGCGGCACCGCCATCGTTATGAAGCCAATGTGAATTATCTGGACCAGTTGCGGGCGTCCGGTCTGGTCATTTCCGCGTTGACCCAGCGCGAGCAGTTGACCGAAATCGTCGAACTGCCACGCGATGTCCATCCCTGGTTCGTCGGCGTGCAGTTTCACCCCGAGTTCAAGTCCACGCCCTGGGCCGGCCACCCGCTGTTCAACGCTTACATCAAGGCCACGCTGGACCACCAGATGGCCGGCAAATCCCTGAAAGTGGTGGCATGAAGCTCTGTGGATTCGACATCGGCCTCGATCAGCCGTTTTTCCTGATCGCCGGCCCCTGCGTGGTGGAGTCCGAGCAACTGCAAATGGACACCGCCGGCACGCTGAAGGAAATCACCGCGTCGCTGGGCATTCCCTTCATCTTCAAGAGCAGTTTCGACAAGGCCAATCGCACCAGCGAGACGGCCTTTCGCGGGCTGGGCACGGACAAAGGACTGGAGATTCTGGCCAAGGTCAAAAAGGAAATTGGCGTGCCGGTCCTGACCGACATCCACTCCGAAGACCAGATCGCCCAGGTCGCGAAGGTGGTCGATGTGCTGCAAACACCGGCCCTGCTGTGCCGCCAGACCGACTTCATTCACGCCGTCGCCTTGTCGGGCCTGCCGGTCAACATCAAGAAGGGCCAGTTCATGGCGCCTGGCGACATGAAAAACGTCATCATCAAGGCGCGTGCGGCCGTCAGGGCGGCCGGCCTGCCGGAAGACAACTTCATGGCGTGCGAACGCGGCGCGAGTTTTGGCTACAACAACCTGGTCAGCGACATGCGCAGCCTGGCCATCATGCGCGAGACCAAGGCGCCAGTCGTGTTTGACGCCACCCACTCGGTGCAGCTGCCCGGCGGCCAGGGCAGCAGCAGCGGCGGCGTGCGCGAGATGGTGCCGGTGCTGGCACGGGCCGCCGTGGCTGTCGGCGTCTCCGGCCTGTTCATGGAAACCCACCCTGACCCCGCCAATGCGCTGTGCGACGGGCCCAACGCAGTGCCCCTCAAACACATGAAGGCCTTGCTGGAGACGCTGGTCGAACTCGACCGCGTGACCAAGAAGAATGGTTTTCTCGAAAACAATTTTGGGCTGTAAACAATGCATTGCGTCGTACACGAAGTGACAAGCAACCGGCCAGATGTGCGCCGCGCAGGGCCGCCCCAAGCAAGCACAGCCCCCTCGGGGGGCAGCGCCGTACACGCAGTGACAAGCGTGGGGGCTTTATGACCTCTGCCTACATCATCGCCAACGTCACCGTCACCAACCCGGTCCAGTACGAAGAATACAAAAAATGGTCCTCCGCCGCGATGCAGGCGCACGGCGCCGAAGTCTGCGTGCGCGGCGGCAAGGTTGAAGTCATCGAAGGTGACTGGGCCCCCGAGCGTCTGGTGATCCTGAAGTTTCCCAGCGTTGCAGCCGCGAAGGCGTTTGATGCCTCGCCCGAATACGGCAAGGCCCGCGCGGCGCGCCAGGGCGCGGCCATCATGCGCATGATTGTTGTTGAAGGCGTTTAAGCCCTGCACCGGAACCTGCTTCCCGATTTTTGTTTTTGATTTGAAAGAACCTCAATGAGCGCAATTGTTGATATCGTCGGCCGCGAAATCCTGGACAGCCGGGGCAACCCCACCGTCGAATGCGACGTGTTGCTGGAGTCCGGCGTCATGGGCCGTGCCGCCGTGCCTTCCGGTGCCTCCACCGGCTCGCGCGAGGCCATCGAGCTGCGCGACGGCGACAGCGGTCGTTACCTTGGCAAGGGTGTGCTCAAGGCGGTCGAATACATCAACACCGAAATCTCCGAAGCCGTGCTCGGTCTGGACGCCAGCGAGCAGGCCTTCCTGGACCGCACACTGATCGACCTGGACGGCACCGAGAACAAGTCGCGCCTGGGTGCCAATGCCATGCTGGCCGTCAGCATGGCGGTGGCGCGCGCCGCGGCCGAAGAAGCCGGCCTGCCGCTGTACCGCTACTTCGGCGGCATGAGCGCCATGCAGATGCCGGTGCCCATGATGAACGTGATCAACGGCGGCGCCCACGCCAACAACAGCCTGGACCTGCAGGAGTTCATGATCGTGCCGGTGGGCGCGCCCAGCTTCCGCGAAGCCCTGCGCTGGGGCGCCGAGGTCTTCCACGCGCTCAAGAAAATCCTGCACGACAAGGGCATCAGCACCGCCGTCGGCGACGAAGGCGGCTTTGCGCCCAGCGTCGAGAACCACGAGGCAGCCATTGCACTGATCCTCGAAGCCATCGACAAGGCCGGCTACACCGCCGGCGAACAGATCGCGCTGGCCCTCGACTGCGCGGCCAGCGAGTTCTACAAGGACGGCGAGTACGTGCTTGAAGGTGAAGGCGGCCTGAAACTGAACGCCCAGCAGTGGACCGACATGCTGGCCACCTGGTGCGACAAGTACCCCATCATCAGCATCGAGGACGGCATGCACGAGGGCGACTGGGACGGCTGGAAGATCCTGACCGAACGCCTGGGCAAAAAAGTGCAGCTGGTTGGCGACGACCTGTTTGTCACCAACACCAAGATCCTCAAGGAAGGCATCGACAAATCGATTGCCAACTCCATCCTGATCAAGATCAACCAGATCGGCACCCTGACCGAAACGTTTGCCGCCATCGAGATGGCCAAACGCGCCGGCTACACTGCGGTGATTTCGCACCGCTCCGGCGAAACCGAAGACAACACGATTGCCGACATCGCCGTCGGCACCAACGCCGGCCAGATCAAGACCGGCTCGCTGAGCCGCTCGGACCGCATGGCCAAGTACAACCAGTTGCTGCGCATCGAAGAAGACCTGGGCGACATCGCGAGCTACCCGGGCCGTGACGCCTTCTACAACTTGAAGTGATGGGCCCCCACGTTCGCTCACTGCGTGTAGCGCTCTGCCCCCCGAGGGGGCGCATTTTCCCTTGGGACGGCCCGGCGGGAAAACCTGGCCCGGGTGATCACTGGCGCATGCAAGCGTTCGTCTTGGGCCTGCCGGAGGTGGGGCGCCCCGGCATAGCCCCCGTTTCTGGCTGCGAGGGGTAGTACCACCCGCGGGCTCAGGTACAAGACGGAGCCGCCCGTGTTCGGATCCTCCTCGTCCACTTCAGGCTCGTCCTTGGCGGCGTAGCGGACGCGTTGTCCCAGCAGGTCACTCGTGGGCAACGCTACGCTCGCTTCCGTTGCGGGCGACGGTGAGCGGAGGTTCTCCGAGGTGGCTGATAGCGGTGTCGTACCGGTCCGCGAACCGGTTGGTGGTACCGGGGCGTTCGTTTCGGGACACCACACTTGCGGCGGATTCCTTG
>CBFGNA010000244.1:0-4583 GCA_965650045.1 uncultured Polaromonas sp. | reverse complement strand
ACCTGTTCGTGTTGCCCGACTCGCCATTTCTGCGCTTGTACAAGGTGGACTATCCAAACATCTCGCGTGACTCGTCGAGCAGCACAGGCTCCGAATCGCAGGTCGCCACCACCGGGCAGGGCTCGGTTTCCGGCACCGGCAACTCCTCGTCCACGTCCATTCGCAATACTTCGAACAACCGCTTCTGGGTCACGCTGACAGAGAACATTCGCGATCTGCTGCGCGAAACCGACAAAGTCATCGATCCCGCGGTTGCCACCGCAACGCCGGCCGCACCCGCTGTGGCAACACCTGCAGCCGCTGTCGCCTCGGCAATTGGTGCAGCCGGTGCAGCCGCACGCACGCTTACGGGAACAGGCGCGGCGGCCGCGCCTGCCGCACCACCACAGCCGCTTTATCGTGAGGCCGCATCGGTGATTGCCAACCCCGAAACCGGCGTGATCAGCGTGCGGGCGACTGGCAAGCAGCATGCGCGCGTGCGTGAGTTTCTGGACCAGGTGGTGGGCAATGCACGTCGGCAGGTGCTGATTGAAGCCACCATCGTGGAGGTGGCATTGACCAACGATTACCAGCAGGGCATCAACTGGGCGGTGATTCGCAACGCAGTTGCGCCGGGCGGGACGGCTCTCGGGGTGGGAATGGTGCCTGGCGGTGGCACGGCTTTGTCAACCGGCGTGAATCCTCCTTACCTTGGGCAATTTTTTGCATCGAGAACCGGCAGCAAAACCGATATCGGCGCCGCCGTGCGCCTGCTCGAATCCTTCGGCAGAACGAAGGTGCTTTCGAGTCCCAAGGTCAGCGTGATGAACAACCAGTCTGCATTGCTCAAGGTGGTGGACAACAAGATTTACTTCACGATTTCAGTCACGCCGGGCACACCTGCATCGCTCGGTGTGCCGGCCACGGCGGCGGTTTACACCACCACCATCAACACCGTGCCGGTCGGCTTCCTGATGAACGTCACGGCACAGGTCGGTGACGACAACGAGATCACGCTGAATCTGCGGCCATCGGTGTCGCGGATCACCAGCTACGCGAACGACCCCAGCCCGGCGCTGGCGATTGCCGGTATTACCAACCGTATTCCCGAGATTCAGACCCGCGAGTTCGAGTCCATCATGAAAGTGCGGGACGGCGAGACGGCAGTGCTGGGCGGGCTGATGCAGGACGACCGCAGCAACGCCACCGACCAGATACCGGGTGTGGGCGATGTGCCTGTGGTCGGCGAACTGTTCAAACTGCGCAGCAACCAGTCGAACAAAAGCGAACTGGTGATTTTCCTGCGGCCAACAATTTTGCGGGATTCAAGTATCGACGGGGATGCCTCCTTTATCCGCAGCCAGCTCTCTATCGGCACACCAGTTCCTGCGGGGCGGCGGCAATGAGCCTGTTGCTTGATGCACTGCGGCGGGCAGAGCAGGATTCCAAAAAACGCAAACTTGCGGAGGCCGAAGCGCCTGATGCCACGCCGGAGCCCGCCTTGGCGAAAGAGCCCGTGGCGCCGCCGGAGCTTGCCCTGGAAGAGCCATTGCGCATGCCCGAGCTGGCACTCGAACTCGACCGGGGGCCGGAACCAGAACCAGAACCGCTATCCACGCCGGCAACCGCGTCCATGGCCGTACCTGCAGGGCAGGAGCCGGTTGCTGCGAACACCCCCTCCGGTTTCGGGGGTGCAGAGGCTGCCGATGTGAGCTTCCTCGACTTCGAATTGCCGTCGGAAGAGCTGCCCGTGCCCGTGACGGAGGCTGTGATACCGGCCTCCCTGGCTCCGCGCAAAGCGTCTCACCCCTATGGTCGGTATGACCGGCCCGCGTGGGAAGATTCCAATTCGAATTGGGGTGCGCTGACGGCACATCCGGCGCCGTCCAGGCGGACGGCACCGGAGGATGCGCGGGCAAGTGGTCCCGTGCCGATCAAGGCGGTCACGCGCAGGATGGCCGAGCCCGTGCCCGAGCACCGCGCCTATGCCCGGCCCGTTGAAGGCGCGCAGCAGAAACCGGCGGCCCAAAAAACCGGACCGGCTTCGCCCAGCCCGGTTCCTGTCACGACCCCGCGTCAGGCGCTGTCTGCCGCAAGCGCGATGGCCGGCCGGAAGAAAAGCGGCACGCGAGATCCCCGGGCGCGCCGTCGCCAGCTGGTGCTGGTCGCCGTGGCCATGCTGGTGGCCTTGCCTTTATTGGCGCTGGTGTTTTTTGGCGATGCGCTGTTGGGTTCCTCATCCAGCAGCCTGGTCGCTGTCAATTCGCCAGCCCGTCCCGCTGCGTTGCCTGCCAGCCCGGTGCCGGCAGAAGCCGAATCCACCGTGGCCGCTTTGGCTTCTGCCGCCCCGGCGCCCGTCGATCCCCAACCCATGGCAAAGGATCCTGTGCCTCTGCCTGTGCCTGTCCTTGATGCAGCAGCCGAGCCCGCCGTTCCTGCAACCGTAAAGGCAGGGGCTTCAAACGTGAAGGCGGCACCTGCTTCCACGCGCACTGCTGCCGCGCCGGCCCGTAATCCCGCAGTACGCGGCGGGTCTGCGCGTATTTCCGGCCCCGTGTCGGCGGGCCTCGCCGCGCCAGTGACACCTTCGACCACTGCCAACCGGCCCGCCTCGCTGATGGAATCCGCTTACGCGGCTTACCAGGCAGGCAATACCGTCGAGGCGGCACGCCTGTACCGGGAAGTCCTCAAGGCCGATGCCACCCAGCGCGATGCATGGCTGGGTCTGGCCGTGATCGCCCACGCGAACAACCAGCTTGAACCAGCGATGGATGCTTACCGGCGGGTGTTGCGACTGGAGCCTCAGAACGCCACAGCCCTGGCGGGTGTGAGCAGCCTGAGCCGCGCCGCCGGCGAGCCGCAACAGGAGTCGCGTCTGCGCGAACTGCTCGCGCGTTCGCCGCAGGAAGCCGACCTCAACCACGCGCTGGCGCTGGTGTTGTCCGGCGAACAGCGCTGGTCGGAAGCGCAGCCGCTGTTTTTCAAGGCGCATGCGCTGGCGCCCAAGGAGCCGCAGTTCGCCTACAACCTGGCGGTCACGCTGGATCACATGCGCAAGTCCAGCCTCGCCGCCCAGTATTACGAAACCGCCCTTGGGCTGGCGCAGGGAAAGGCTGCGGGGTTTGACGAAGCCAACGCGCGCACGCGCCTGGCTGCGCTGAGGGCTGGCAAGTGAGCACCAAGCTGGACATCTACAACCCTACGACGTTCTATCTCGAACTTGAACGCAGCGGGCTGATCACGCAGGACCAGGCTGAAATTGCCTGGACAGAACGCGAGAAGCGTGGCGGCTCCTTTGGCGACATCCTGGTCAGCCTGGGCATGTTGTCCATCGACGACCTGACGGCCATCATGGCCGCGGCCAGCGCCACCGAGGCGATCAAGCTCAGCGACATGGTGCCCGACGATGCGGCCATCAAGCTGATCCCTAAAACACTGGCGCAGAGTTACGACGTGTTTCCGGTCGGCTTCGATGCCGACAGCCGCAAGCTGACGGTGGCCATCACCGACACCAACGATGTCGTGGCCATGGACCAATGCCGGTCGGTGGTGCCAGTGGATATTGCGCTGGCCTGGCGGTTGGCCTCCAAGGCCGACATCAAGGCAGCGATTGACCGCTTCTACGGTTACGCACTGTCAATCGACGATATCCTCAAGGGCCTGCGCACCGGCAAGATGGATGACGATGCCCTGTCGATGCGGGGTATCGAGGCTTTTGCGCATCCCATCGTCAGGCTGATCGATGCGCTGCTGGCCGATGCCGTTCATGAAGGCGCGTCGGACCTTCACTTTGAGCCGGAAGAAGGTTTTTTGCGCATCCGCTACCGCATCGACGGCGTGCTGCGCCAGGTGCGCGTGCTGCACAAGCAGTATTGGCCGGCGCTGTCGGTCCGGCTCAAGGTGTTGTCGGGCATGGACATCGCCGAAACACGCGCGCCGCAGGACGGCCGCATTTCCATGGTGATCCGCGGCCACGATGTCGATTTCCGGGCGGCGGCGCAACCGACCATCCACGGCGAGAATTTTGTGTTGCGCGTGCTCGACCGGCGCAAATCGATTGTTCCCATGGACAAGATGGGTTTGCCAGAAGCGCGCATGAACACGCTGCGCATGATGCTGGCGCGGCCCTACGGCATCATCCTGGTGACCGGGCCAACCGGCAGCGGCAAGACCACCACGCTGTACTCCATCCTCAACGAGATGAACACCGAAAGCGTCAACATCATGACGCTGGAAGACCCGGTGGAATATCCGATGGCGCGTATCCGGCAGGCCTCCGCTGCGGACAACCCCAAGATGGATTTTGCGAACGGCATCCGCTCCATGATGCGGCAGGATCCGGACATCATCCTGGTCGGCGAAATCCGCGACCATGAGACGGCCGAGATGGCTTTTCGCGCCGCCATGACCGGCCACCAGGTGTTCTCCACCCTGCATGCCAACTCGGCAGTATTGGCCATCGCCCGTTTGCTCGATCTGGGCATTCCCGCCAGTGTGATGACTGGCAACCTGATCGGCATTGTGGCCCAGCGCCTGGTGCGATTGCTGTGCCCGGCATGCAAGGAAGCCTACGAAGCCGGTGAGGTTGAAAAAACCCTGCTGGA
>CBFGNA010000243.1:0-4611 GCA_965650045.1 uncultured Polaromonas sp. | reverse complement strand
ACCGGGCCTGGAGTTCAGGAAAGCTCAGATGGCAATGGGAATCGGTGAACATCAGAAAAGCCGGTGTTTATGTATGAAACAGGCCCGTAGCCCATATTGGACGGGCGCAGGCAGCTATCGAAAGAGGAGCAAAACCGCAGCCACAGGGCCCGCGGAAAGCGCTAGATGGTCTGGGTCGGCCGGTCAGACGCCAGGTGCGCGCCGAGGATTTCCTCGATCTTGATCTTGAGCAGGCGCGACTTTTCGTCGTTGGGAAAACGCACGCCCACGCCCTGGGTCCGGTTGCCGGACGCCCGCGGCGGGGTGACCCAGGCGACCTTGCCGGCCACCGGATACCGCTGCGTATCTTCCGGCAGGGTCAGCAGCACATAGATGTCGTCGCCGAGTTTGTAGTCGCGCGCCGAGGGGATGAACACGCCGCCCTCGGTGAACAGCGGGATGTAGGCCGCGTACAGTGCCGCCTTTTCGCGGATGGCCAACTGGATGACGCTGGGCCGGGCGCTGGCGCCGGGGGTACTGGCGGGTGGCAAGGTGCTCATGGGGCCTAGTTTATAGGTTGCGGCGCCAGCCTGTCAGCAAGAAACAGCGCTTGCTGAGCGCTTATTTGGCGGCCAACGCCTGGCGCGCCCGGCTCGCCAGGGTTTCCAGCATCAGGCCGGGGTTGTAGGGATGTTCGACGGTGCGGGCGGTCGCGGCCAGCTCTTTGGACCAGGCCCCCAGCGCCATGAAGCCGGGGCCGCCGGACTTGCCGCCCGGCAGATCCGCGGCCCTGAAAAACCGTGGCTCGGCACCGGCCTTGACTGCCAGCACGTCGTGACAGAGCTTTTGCAGCGCATCCACCGCCTGGGCGGGTGCCATGTCGGACAGTGCGCTGACATCGCCGCGCGCCATGGCCTTGGGCAGCGCCTGCCAGTGCTGGGCACTCGCGCTGCTGGCACCGGCCTGCAGCCGGTCCAGGGCATCGGCGGGCCGGCCGCCGGCAGCGGCAAGCAAGGTCTGCAGGTCGGCGGCGGCTGGCCGGGTGCCGGCCTTGCCTTCGCCGGGCGCCTGTTCCGACAGCCAGGCCAGGGCCTCCGCGTGGGACGGCCAGTGCATGGTGTGGCCCTGGCAGCGGCTGCGGATGGTGGGCAGCAACTGGTGCGCCGCTTCGGTGGCCAGGATGAACTGCACCGCGCCCGGCGGCTCTTCCAGCGTCTTGAGCAGGGTGTTGGCGGTGACCGCGTTCATGCGTTCGGCCGGATACACCAGCACCACCTTGGTCGTCCCGCGGGATCGTGTGAACTGGGTGAAACTGACGGCTTCGCGCGCTGCATCGACCTTGATTTCCTTGCTCGGCTTGCGTTTCTTGGCGTCCAGGTCGTCCTGGGTTTTTTCGTCCAGCGGCCAGCCCAGCGAGAGCGACAGGGTTTCGGGCATCAGCAGGCACAGGTCGGCATGGGTGTGGACAGCCACCGCGTGGCAACTGCCGCAGACGCCGCAGGCGCCGTCGGGCGTCGGGTTTTCACACAGCCAGGCGCGGGCCAGCGCCAGCGCCAGGTCGAACTGACCCAGGCCGGACGGGCCGCTGAGCAGCCAGGCATGGCCGCGCTGGGTCAGCAGGGTGCGCAACTGGCTCTGCAGCCAGGGCGCCAGCGGCGGATTCGCGTTGATCATTTCCTCGCTCAGGGTGTCGCTCACGGCAGCCACCCCCGGTCAGCAAAGACCTGAAAAACCGCATGCCACACAGCGTCCCGGGGTTGCCCGGCATCGATGCGGGCAAAACGCGCCGGGTCCTGCGCCATGCGGTCAGCGTAACCCCGGGCCACGCGCCGGAAAAACTCAACCGGCTGGGCCTCGAACTTGTCCGGCACGCGCGCGCCGGCCAGGCGCTGCGCGGCTTCTTCGGGCGCCAGGTCGAACCACACCGTCAGATCGGGCTGGATGATCGCGGGTGCGGCGCGCCGTGGGCCCAATTCATGAACGAAATCGGGCCCTAGCCCTTGTGCAGCCTGCGCCCACAGCTCCAGTTTTGATAGCACTTCCAGGTCGAAACCACGGCCGCCGCCCTGGTAGGCGAAGGTGGCATCGGTGAACCGGTCGCACAGCACCACCTCGCCGCGGGCCAGCGCCGGCATGATCACGGTGGTCAGGTGGTCGCGCCGTGCTGCAAAAATCAGCAGCGCCTCGGTCAGTGGGTCCATGGCGTCGTTCAGGATCAGCGCGCGCAGCTTTTCGGCCAGCGGTGTGCCACCCGGCTCGCGGCTCAGGGTCACGGCCCTGCCCTGCGCCCTGAAAGCGTCAGCCAGCGCCGTGATGTGGGTGGACTTGCCCGCACCGTCAATGCCCTCGAAGCTGATGAACAGGCCAACACCAACAGTCACAAGAGAACCTCTTTTTCAGCCGGGGCCGCGGATCCGGCTTTGACGGTCCGCAGGCGCAGCGCCCCGTCGGCGGGCAGCGTATGACGCGAAGCGAAAAGTGTGGGGGTCATTGTCCGCGCTGGTATTTGTTGACCGCCCGGTTGTGCTCGTCCAGGCTGGGGCTGAAATGGCTGCTGCCGTCGCCGCGCGCCACAAAGTACAGCGCCTTGGTAGGCGCTGGCCTGACGGCGGCCAACAGCGAATCCTTGCCCGGCATGGCAATCGGGGTGGGCGGCAGGCCGCCGCGGGTGTAGGTGTTGTAAGGCGTGTCTGCCAGCAGGTCGCGCCGGCGCAGGTTGCCGTCGAACTGTTCGCCCAGGCCGTAAATCACGGTCGGGTCGGTCTGCAGCAACATGCCGGTGCGCAGGCGGTTGTTGAACACGCCGCCGATTTCGGGCCGGTCTGCGGGTTTGCCAGTTTCCTTTTCGATGATGCTGGCCAGGATCAAGGCCTGGTCGGGGGTTTTGAGGGGCGTGTCGGGATCACGCAAAGCCCAGGCCGCTTCAAGGCGCCGGTCCATGGCGCGGGCCGCACGCTTCAGGACCGCCAGATCGCTGGAACCCTTGGAATAGGTGTAGGTGTCGGGGAAAAACCGGCCTTCCGGATGCACACCCGGCTTGCCGAGCTGCGCCATGATGGCTTCCGGCGTCATGCCCATGCTGTCGGGCTTGAGCGCCTCGGCCTTTTGCAGGGCCGCGCGCACCTGGCGAAAGTTCCAGCCTTCGACGATGACCACACTTTTGAGGCTTTCCTCGCCGCGCACCAGCATGCTCAGCAAGGAGCGCGGGGTGGTGCCCGGGGTGATTTCATAACTGCCGGCCTTGATCTGGCGGGCCTGGCCGGACAGGCGGAACCAGGCATACAGCAGGGTCGGCTCGACCGCGACCCCGCTGGCGGCCACGGTGTCGGCCACGCGCTGGGCCGGTGTGCCAGGCTCGATTTCGAGGTCCACAGCGGTGCTGCCGGGCCGCGCTTGCAGGTTCAAGGGCTGGTACAGCCACCAGCCGACCGCGCCAAACAGCAGCAGCCCGCCGAGAAACATCAGTACCAGCACACTCATTAAAAAACGACGCACAACCCTGTTGCCTTCCTGAAAACGATGGGGCCATGATAATTCAGCTTATGTTGACCCCTTCCACCTCCTCCCCCGATTTGCCGCCTGTTTCCACCCTGTCCGGCGTTGCCGGGCTCAGCCATCTGGGCGTGATCCGCGTGGCCGGTGAAGACGCCGTCAAGTTCCTGCAGGGCCAGCTGACCCAGGATGTGGCGCTGATGGGACTGGCCGAAGCGCGGCTGGCGGCCTTTTGCAACGCCAAGGGCCGCATGCAGGCGAGCTTTGTTGTTTTCAAACGCAGCGACGACGAGATCCTGATGATCTGCAGCCAGGACATCCTGGCGGCCACGCTCAAGCGCCTGTCCATGTTTGTGCTGCGCGCCAAAGCCAAACTGAGCGACGCCACGGCTGATTACGCACTCTTCGGGCTGGTCGGCGGCGCTATGGATTCGATAGCTGGTGGCGCGTGCCCGGTATGGGCCAAGGCCGATTTTGATGCTGCAAACCTGGTGTTTCTTTACCCCGGCAACGGCCAGCCGCGCGCGCTGTGGTGCGCGCCTGTTGGCACGCCGGTGCCCGCGGGTGAGGCGTTGCCGCTGGCGCAATGGCAGTGGCTGGACGTTCTATCAGGCATCGCCATGGTCACCCAGCCGATCTACGAGGCTTTTGTGCCGCAGATGCTCAATTACGAATCCGTCGGCGGCGTGAGCTTCAAGAAGGGCTGCTACCCCGGCCAGGAAATTGTGGCGCGCAGCCAGTTCCGCGGCACGCTCAAACGCCGCGCTTATCTGGCGCACACCGAGGGCGAGCCGGCGGTCGGCCAGGAAGTGTTTCATGCGCTGGATGCCGAACAACCGTGTGGGCTGGTTGCGGCTTGCGCGCCGCGCCCCGGCGGCGGTTTCGATGCCATTGTGTCCATGACCACGGCGGCTGCGGCCGATGCCGGGGGCGGACGGCTGACCCTGGGCAGCGCTTCGGGACCGGCGCTGGCTTTGCTGCCTTTGCCGTATCCACTGCTGGAGGACATCTAGGTCATGTGCGCCGCGCCGGGCCGTCCCAAGCAAGCACGCGGCCCCCTCGGGGGGAAGCGAACCACGCGAAGCGGGGAGCGTGGGGGCTCAGTTAGCAGATGTGTTTGATTGCCTTTGCCATCGGCGC
>CBFGNA010000242.1:0-4639 GCA_965650045.1 uncultured Polaromonas sp. | reverse complement strand
ATTCCTTGAGAGGTGCATTTGAAAATTGGTGCTGGCTCAGCGTCCGCCTGGCCGGGCCGGGCGCCAGCTGAACCAGGCCATGGCCAGCACCGGCAGCCCCAGCGCCAGCCAGGACCAGGCATCGCCCCAGCCGCCGTCAGAAAACAGGGCGCTGAGCAAGCCGGTGGTGCTGAGCAGGCCGAACGCGAGGGGCCAGCCCCAGAGCTGCCAGAAGCGTGAATTCATCGCGCAGCCTCCGGCAGGGCAACGCCGGCTTCTGGCGCCAGGCTTTGCGGCTGCGGGCGTTTGAGCCACAAATACAGGCCGCTGCCCAGCACGATGATGGTGGCGATGTCCAGCAACGCCCAGAGAATCTGCATCGGCAGGCCGCCGTAGTCGCCAAAGTGCAGGGGCTGCGACACCAGCAGCGCCGTGAGGTACCAGGGCAATGCGGGGCTGGCGGTGACAGCGCCGGTGCGGGCATCGACCAGCACCGGCTGCAGCAGGCGCGCGGTGAGCGGCGTGTCACCGCGCAGGAACACCGTGTTGTGGTGCGGACTCGAAAACGCGGTGCCGGGAAAGGCGATGAAGGCGGTTTTCATGCCCGGCGCGCGGGTCAGTGCCGCTTCCAGCGCCTGCTGCAGCGGGCCGCGTTCGGCCGGCGGCACGGCCGGCTGGCCCTGGTAGGGCGCCAGCAGGGTGCTGAGCTGGTCGTGCTGCCAGTACTTGATGATCAGGTCGGCCCAGGTGTTGATCATGCCGGTGGCGCCCACCGTGAAGGCCCAGACCAGCGTCACGATGCCCAGCAGGTTGTGCAGGTCCAGCCATTTCAGGCGCGGCCGGCGTTCGCGCCGCACCGTGCCGAAATCGAGCTTGCGCATGAAGGGCGCGTACAGCACCACGCCCGAGACGATGGCCACCAGCAGCAGCAAACCCATGAAGCCGAGAAACAGCTTGCCCGGCAGCCCGGCGAACAGGTCCACGTGCAGCTTGAACATCACGTACATGAAACCTTCGTCGAACTTCGGCTGGGCCAGCACGGTGGCGTCTCGCGCATCGACGGCGACCGACTTGAAGTCCTCGGTCGGCGCCGGCGTCGGCGTCAGCGTGACAAACCAGAGCCGGTCGTCGTCTTCGGCCTGCGAGACGAACTGCACCACACGCCCGGGGTGCAGCGCCTGCGCCGTGGCGATCACGCGGTCCAGGCTGGCGCGTGGGGTGCCCGCGGGCATGTCCGGCGCCTCGACCTCGGTGCCCAGCAGGTGGCCGATCTCGTGGTGAAAAATCAGCGGCAGGCCGGTGAGGCACAGCAGCAGCATGAACACGGTGCAGACCAGGCTGGACCACTTGTGCACCCAGGCCCAAGCCTTGATTTTCCGGCTATTCATCGCGGCCCCGGTCCGCTGTGGCGGCGTGTCCGCGCGGTTTGCCAGCCAGGCTTGCCAGCCGGGTTGCTACAACTTTGGTAGCTGCTTGCGCCCGCCAGCCGTGGGCTGGAGGCATATTTCGCTCAAAAAAATAGGTGGGGGCAGACATCGTGAAACACAGGCTCAGGCAAATTGCTGGCTGGCTCCACGCTGCAGGGCGCGTCGGCTGGCGAGAGACTGTATCTTAACCGACAAATGAGAACCATTCGCGTTTAAGATGCAAATTTCCGCCTGAAAACAGGAGCGGGCGATGGCGTCCGCCGGGCTCACCCACAAAAAAGCCCGCCAGAGGCGGGCCGTGCGCTGCAAAAGGGGTGGGGCGGATCAGCTCATCTCGCCCATCTGGCTTTGCAGGTAGTTCTGGATGCCGACCTTGCCGATCAGCTCGATCTGGGTTTCCAGGAAGTCGATGTGTTCCTCGGTGTCGTCCAGAATGCCCTGCAGCAAATCGCGCGAGACGTAGTCGCGGACTTCCTCACAGCGCGCCATGCCGGCCTTGATGGTCGCCTGCGCGCCGGTTTCGGCCTGCAGGTCACACTTCAGCGCCTCCGGCACGTCCTCGCCGATCATCAGCTTGCCCAGGTCCTGCAGGTTGGGCAGGCCGTCGAGCATGAAAATGCGGTCCATCAGCTTGTCGGCGTGTTTCATCTCGCCGATGGATTCCTCGTATTCCTTCTTCGCCAGCTTGTCCAGGCCCCAGTGCTTGTACATGCGGTAGTGCAGGAAGTACTGGTTGATGGCGGTCAGCTCGTTCTTGAGCTGGGCCTGCAGGTGGCTGATGACTTGTGCGTCGCCTTTCATGGCATTTCCCTTGATGGTTGCGTTATCGGTCAGGCATTGTCGCCCGCGCGCGGTGCCAACTCAAGCATGTCCCCACACACGCGGTCTGCCTGCGTGTGAGTGTGATAACTGTTCGCATTGCGCCGGCTGTGCGGTCGCCACAAAAAAGCCCGCCAGGGGCGGGCTTTGGAAGGAAGGGCCTGTGACCTCAGTGCACGGTCGCCGGACTGCGAATCAGATAGTCAAACGCACCGAGGGCCGCCTTCGCACCGTCACCGGCGGCGATGATGATCTGCTTGAAGGGCACGGTGGTCGCATCACCCGCAGCGAAGACGCCGGGCACCGAGGTCTGGCCGCGCGCATCGACAATGATTTCGCCGTGTTTGGACAGCTCGACCACACCCTTGAGCCAGTCGGTGTTGGGCACCAGGCCGATCTGGATGAACACACCTTCGAGCGGCACGGTTTTCAGCTCGCCGCTCGCGCGGTCCTTGTAGACCAGGCCGGTGACTTTCTGGTCGCCGGTGATCTCGGTGGTCTGCGCATTGGTGAACACCTCGACGTTGGACAGGCTTTTCAGCTTGTTCTGCAGCACGGCATCGGCCCGCAGCGCGGTGTCGAACTCGATCAGCGTGACGTGGCCGACGATGCCGGCCAGGTCAATCGCCGCTTCCACGCCGGAGTTGCCGCCGCCGATGACTGCCACGCGTTTGCCCTTGAACAGCGGTCCGTCGCAATGCGGGCAGTAGGCCACGCCCTTGTTCTTGAACTCGTGTTCACCGGGGACGTTGATGTTGCGCCAGCGCGCACCGGTGGAGATGATGATGGACTTGCTCCTGAGCGAGGCGCCGCTTTCCAGCTGGACCTCGATCATGTCCTTGCCCGCGCCGGTGTTGGGGATCAGGGCTTTGGCGCGCTGCAGATTCATGATGTCCACCTCGTAGTTGCGCACGTGTTCTTCCAGCGCATGGGCAAACTTCGGCCCTTCGGTTTCCTTGATCGAGATGAAGTTCTCGATGCCCAGGGTGTCCAGCACCTGGCCGCCAAAACGCTCGGAGGCCACGCCGGTGCGTATGCCCTTGCGTGCGGCGTACACCGCCGCAGCCGCACCGGCCGGGCCGCCGCCGACGATCAACACATCGAACGGATCCTTGGCGCTGATTTTTTTGGCTTCACGCTCGACCCCGCTGGTGTCGATCTTGGCGAGGATTTCTTCCAGGCTCATGCGGCCCTGGCCGAACTCGGTGCCGTTCAGAAAGACCGTGGGCACGGCCATCACCTGGCGCTCCTTGACTTCTTCCTGGAAGGTGCCGCCCTCGATCATGGTGGTGCGGATGCGCGGGTTCTGCACCGCCATCAGGTTCAGCGCCTGGACCACGTCGGGGCAGTTGTGGCAGGTCAGCGAGACATAAATCTCGAACTCGAAATCGCCGTCGAGCGCGCGGATCTGCTCCAGCACCGCGTCTTCGACCTTGGGCGGGTAGCCGCCGATCTGCAACAGGGCGAGGATCAGCGAGGTGAACTCGTGGCCCATGGGCAGGCCGGCAAAACGCGGGCCGTGGTTTTCGCCAGGGCGGTTGATCGAGAACGAAGGTTTGCGGTGCGGGTCGTCGCGGCTTTCCGTCAGCTTGACCAGTGGCGAAGCCTCAGCGACGTCTTTGAGCAGCGAATGCACTTCGCCCGAAGCCTCGCTGTCGTCGAGCGAGGCGACGATCTCGATGGGCTGCGTGGCGCGTTCGAGGTAGGTTTTCAGTTGGGCTTTGGTGGCGTCGTCGAGCATGGCGGACTCACTTTCGGGGGCTGTAGCGTGTCAAAACGGGGCAAAAAGGGAACAAAAAAGCCCGGGTCACACACCGGAGTGTGTGAAGCGCCCGGGCTGGGACGGGGCAGGGAAGCGGTGAATAAGTTCTTGCGGATGTGCGGCAGCCGGATCGGGATGGGATGCAAGGCGGATTTCGCAGCCAATAGTTGACTATTGGCAAGAAATTCAACGCCGCAGACCGCCCGAGTCTGGCTGATCGCGCGCCGCAAAGGACTTGTTTAGCGCTTCCTCAGATCTTGCCGACGAGGTCGATGGACGGGGCAATCGTCTTGGCGCCATCGTTCCACTTGGCCGGGCAGACCTCGTTGGGGTGCGCGGCGGTGTACTGGGCGGCTTTGAGCTTGCGCAGGGTTTCCTTCACGTCGCGGGCGATCTCGTTGGAATGCACTTCGGCCGTCTTGATGATGCCGTCGGGGTTGACCACGAAGGTGCCGCGCAGTGCCAGGCCTTCTTCGGGGATAAACACGTCAAACGCCTTGGTCAGCACGTGGGTCGGGTCGCCGACCAGCGGGAACTTGGCCTTGCCGACGGCGGGAGAAGTCTGGTGCCAGACCTTGTGCGAGAAATGGGTGTCGGTGGTGACGATGTAGACCTCGGCGCCGGCTTTCTGGAATTCGGCGTAGTTGTCGGC
>CBFGNA010000241.1:0-4640 GCA_965650045.1 uncultured Polaromonas sp. | reverse complement strand
GTGCTGTGCGCTGCGGGCCATGTCCTGCTCGGTAGCGCACCCGGCACCCCGCGCCGCCCGCTGCGGCCCTGTGTGGCGCTGGACGCGCTTGCGCTCGCCGATGCCGAGGTTCGCGAAGCGCTGCTCGCTTGGTCTGCGCCGTACGGCATCAGCGCACCGCGCGAGGCCTTTGCCGGTGACTGGCGGCCATGGGGTGCGGCGTACACCGCCTTGCAAGGCCATGAAATTGCGCAACAGCTCGGCCCCTGGATCCGCAAACAGCGACCGACCTTCGGCGCCAACATCGGGCCGCGGTTTGAAGAGGCATTGGCGCTCGACCCGAAGCAGCAACCGCACTGGCGGGACTGGCGTGATCGGGCGGCACAGGCCCTGGTGGCAAGCATCGGTCCGGACGAAGCCTGGCTGGTTCCGGCGGCCCCCTGCGTTGCCTTGCATCGCGCGGCCGATGGCAATGAGCGATCCCGCTTCTACCTGCACGCACTTGCACTTGGCGCCCTCGCCGGCCACGCCGGCTTGCCCCAGGTCGTGCTGCCGCTCGCCTGCACCCAGGGCCTGCCCGTGGGCGTATCCTTCATTGCGGCACCGGGCCAGGACGAGCGCCTGCTCGACCTGGCCCGCGCCTTCTGGATTCCTCCCGGGAGTACCCATTGACATTCGAATCACCTGCCCGCCGAAACGTACCCGACGACGACGCGCCCGGCCCCGCGCGCCGCGACCCGGCCCGCACGCGCGCGCGCTTGCTCGGGGCGGCGGTCACCGAGTTCGGCGACCACGGTTTCAGCGGCGCGCGCACTGACCGCATCGCGCGCCACGCGGGCACGAACATCCGCATGCTCTACCACTACTTCGGCAGCAAGGACGAGCTTTACGTCGCCGTGCTCGAAGCGGTGCTGGCCGACCTGCGCCACGACGAACTGCAGCTTGATGCCGACACCATGGACCCGCTCGAAGGCTTGATCTGCATCTTCGATTTCGTGGAAAACCACTTTGCTGCGCACCCGCACCTGCGCAAGCTGCTCGCGTTCGAGAACCTCAACGAAGCGCGCCACCTGGCGATTTCCACACGCATCCCCGAAATGGCCACACCGGTGCTCAGCCGCATCCGCAAACTGCTGGTACGCGGCGCCGCCAGCGGCACGCTGCGCGCCGGTGTGGACGCACTGCACCTTTATGTCGCGATGGTCAGCCTGTCCTACTATGGCCGCGCCCATGCCTTCACCCTCTCCCGCATCTTTCACAAGGACCTGCACAAGCCTTCCTGGCAGAAAACGCACTTGAAGATGGTCCGCCAGATGCTGACGGCCTTCCTAGCCCCCGAGCCCGAGTAGGCAGCACCCGCATCACCGCCGCACTTCGCGCTGGAAGATTTCCAGGCTCAGCTTCTTGGTGCTGATAAAACCCGGCTCCGACAGTGTTTCCACCGTGCGCGGCCGGGCATCGTTGTAGGGCAGGATTTCGGCGACACGGGTTGGCCGCTTGGTCAGCAGCAGCACCTGGTCAGCCAGGTACACCGCCTCTTCCAGGTCGTGCGAGACCAGCAGCATGGTGGTGCCGGTCTGCATGAACACCTCCTGCAGTTTTTCGCGGATGAACAGCGTCATCTCGAAGTCGAGGGCTGAAAACGGCTCATCCAGAAACAGCACCTCGGGATTGTTGGCCAGCGCCCGCATGATGGACGCGGTCTGCTGCTGGCCCCCAGAGAGTTCGTAGGGGTAACGGTTCAGGTCGAACTTCACGTCGAAGGACGCGACCAGCTCGGCCATGCGGCGGTCCACCTCGGCCTTGGATTTGCCTTCGAGCTTGAGCGGGTAGGCAATGTTGTCGATGGTGCGCATCCATGGGAACATCGCTTCGCGGTAGTTCTGGAACACGTAGCCGATCTTGGTGTCCTTGAGCGACTTGCCGTCGAACAGGATCTCACCGGCGTCGATGGGCACCAGCCCGGCGATCATGTTGATCAGCGTGGACTTGCCGCAGCCGTTGGGACCGAACACCGAAACAATCTTGTGCTTGGGGATGTCGAGGTGGAAGTCCTCGTACAGCGGCCAACCGGCGAAATACTTGGTCAGGCCGCGGATGGTGATGTGCGTGCCGGCCGGGCCGGGCCTGAATTCAGGCACCGGCACATCGGCGTCGTACACGGGGGCGTTCACAGCGCTGTTCATCTTCCGCTCCAGTGGACAATTTTTCGTTCAATGACCAAAAAGAAAATGTTCAGCGCATAACCCAGCGCACCCGCGGCCAGGATGGACGCGTACATGTCCTTCACGTTCATCACCTGCTGCGAGTTGATGATGCGGTTGCCCAGGCCGCTGTCGGCACCGATGAACATCTCGGCAACAATCACGATCACCAGCGCCATCGAGACCGCCGAGCGCAGGCCGACAAAACTCGGCTGCAGGCTTTCCCAGACCAGCACATCCTTGAACACCTGCCAGCGCGAGGCGCCCATGACCCTGGCCGCCATCACGCGCTGCTTGCGTGCGTTGATCACACCGTAGGCACTGTTGAAAATCACAATCAGCAAGGCGCCGAAAGCCGCAATCGCCACCTTGTTGATGTCAGACACACCAAAGATCATCAGGAACAGCGGGATCAACGCAGAGGACGGCGTCGAGCGGAAGAAGTCGATCAGGAACTCGACGCTGCGGTAGGCTTTTTCGTTGCTGCCCAGCAGCACGCCGAGCGGCATGCCAACGGCCGCTGCGATCAGGAAGGCCTGCACGGTGCGCCACACCGTGACCGCAAAGTCCTTGAGCAGCGGGCCGCCGGCCAGGCCGTGGATCAGCGCGCCCAGCGCGTCCAGCGGCGGCGGCAGCAGGATGGCCTTGATGAAGCCGAGCCGCACTGCCAGATCCCAGAGGATGAACAGCACCACCGGGCCGATGAAGGGCAGCGCCCGGTCCAGCGCCGGCGTGCGCTGCACTACGGCTGCCGGCGCACCGGCCGGCGGCGCCCAGGGCTTGGCGGGTGCGGGCGGCACCGCCGCCGGAGGGGAGGTGGTGTTCATCCTGTTCAGCCCTTGTAGAGCATCGAGTCCACCATCAGGCGCGAGGAGAAAATGCCTTTTTCGGAGAACAGGTCGAAGAACTTCTGGAAATGCGCCACGTCGGCCGGCTTGAACTCGTTGTACATGGTGTAGGCCGCCAGCGGCACCTCGGCCGTCAGCGCACCTTCGATGGGCGTGTAACCCTTGAGGTACTGGCGCGCCTCGACCGACTTGCTGCGCACATAAGCCACGCCTTTGCCGTAAGCGGCGACAAATTTTTTGGCCGCGTCCGGATTTTTCTTGATGAAGTCCGACGACAGCGAGGCCGAGCCGCCGAACCAAGGTGCCATCGGGTCGCCCAGCACGTAGCGCGCGATCACGCCGGCTTCCAGCACGCGCGTGGTGCCGTTCATGCGGCCGATGGTGCCGGTCGGCTCCAGCGTGTAGGCTGCATCGATCTGGCCAGCGGCCAGTGCGGCCACATGCTGGCCGATGGGCAGTTCCACCACCGTCGCGCCGGTCGCGCCGCCGCGTTCCAGGATGGTTTTGGCCAGGGTCACGTTCTGGATGCCGGGGCCAGACCCGACGCGTTTGCCTTTGAGGTCAGCCATCACCTTGGCGGGACTGGCCACCGGGACGATGACTTCATCCAGCACGTTTTTCACATTGCTGGGGTTGGAACAGAAGATCTTGAAGGTGCCGGGCTGGGCGAGTTCACCAATCGCGATGTTGGCCGAGCCGGTGCCGTTGGCGGTGCCGTCGGAACGGCCCGACAGCACGGCTTCCATCACCTGCTGGGCACCGGCGAATTTGAGGGGTTCCACGTCCAGCCCGGCTTCCTTGAAGTAGCCCAGCTCGATGGCCGCATAGAAAGGCAGGCCGGCAGCGATGGGCCAGTAACCGATGCGGACCTTGGGCGCGGCCTGCGCACGCACGATGGCGGGCATGCCGAGTGCGCCCAGCATGGCAACGCCGGTGACCAGGGCTTTCCTGCGGGTGGCGGTGGCAGCGGAAGGTGTGCCGGGTGTGGTCATGAGAACTCCTTGGTGAGGTGGTTGAAAAAGAAATACATGCAAGGCGTCAGGACGCCGCAGCTTGAAGTGAACGGATGTAGGCACGCCAGCCGCCGAAATGCGAAATGTCCTGCGCACCGTTCTGCAGGGCCTGGGCCTCGCACACAAAGCCCTGCACACTGCTGCCGTCGGCCAGTTGCAGCGTGCCTATGCCCAGTGGCTCGGGAATCAGGGCGACAAAGGAGCCGTATTCGGCCACCGGCATGTCCCAGATTTCCAGGGCGATGCGCGCGCCCTGGCCATCGGCCACGCGCAGCAGGCCGGGCTTGGGAGGGGCGGTGCCCGGCAGCGCATACAGCCTGTAATGCGGCGCGGTCTCGGCGCTGGCGACCAGGCTGGCGCCGCGCTGCGTCAGTTGCCCGTTGAGCGGCATGCCCGACAGGTGGGCGCCCACCACCGCCACACGCACCGTGGCCTGGGGGCGCAGTGACTGGAGCGGCACCATGGCCGGCAGCGCTTCGCCGGTCGCACCCTGCGTCAGCCCCGTGCGGTGGTGATAGCGCTGGCCCAGCTCGGCCAGTTGCCAGTCGCTGCCGCACTGTGCAATCAGAGTGATGCCAAACGGCAGGCCGTCCGGG
>CBFGNA010000240.1:0-4654 GCA_965650045.1 uncultured Polaromonas sp. | reverse complement strand
TTGGCCGCGTCTAGCCGGCCGTTGAACAGGGGCACTTCCTGCACCTGGCGGGACAGCAGGTGGACCAGGGTCAGGCGCGCCGGGTAGCGGTCTTTCAGGTCCTGCAAGGCTTCGTTGAACAAAATGGAACTGCTGCGCTGGTTGCAATACACCAGCGTGAAGCGGGAGTCCGCCTCGGCCGCCAGTGTGCTGGCGATGATGGACAGCAGCGGCGTGATGCCCGAGCCGGCGGCCCAGCCGACGCGGTGCTTGGCCCCCGTGCCACGCGGCGTGAAGCGGCCCTCGGGCGGCATCACCTCCAGTGTGGCGCCGGGCTGTAGTTGCGTGGCCCAGTTGGAAAACACGCCACCTTCCACCGGCTTGATGCCGACCTCGATCTCGCCATGTGCGTCAAACCGCTGCGTGCTGCTGCAGATGGAATAACTCCGGCGCACGGCCTGCCCGTTGATGTTCGCCCCGAAGGTGAGGAACTGGCCGGGCGTGAAGCGGTACACGTCCCGCAGCTCTGGCGGGATGGCGAAGCTGACGGCCACGGCGCCGGCGGCTTCCGGCGTGACGCGTGAAATGACGAGCGGGTGGAAGCGGGGTACCGACATGGCTCAGTTCAGTAGGGTTTGAAATGGTCGAACGGCTCCAGGCAGTCCAGGCACTTGTACAGGGCCTTGCAGGCGGTGGAGCCGAAGTGTGAGGTCTCGGTGGTGTTGGCCGAGCCGCATTGCGGACAGGCTACCGCCTCGGCCGCATGGCGCGGCGCAAACCGCAGGACCCGGTCGCTGCCGGCGGCCAGCGTGTGCGGCGGGGCAATGCCATAGCTGCGCAATTTGTCCCTGGCGGCTGCGGTGATCCAGTCGGTGGTCCAGGCCGGCGCCAGCTGGGTCGTGATGCGTGCGCTGAGCTGCTGCCGGGCCAGCGCGGCGTGGATGTCGTCGGCGATCTGGTCCATGGCCGGGCAGCCGCTGTAGGTTGGCGTGATGATAATTTCCAGGCCGGCATCGCTTTCTCGCACGTCGCGCAGGATGCCGAGTTCGCGAATCGACACCACCGGGATTTCAGGATCGGGCACGGCGTCCAGCGCCTCCCAGGCCTGCTGCACCCGGCTTGCAGTGGACGGCATGGGCATTACCACTGGGCTTGCGGATGGGCGCGCGCCAGCGATTGCATCTCGGCCAGCAGCGGCGCCAGGTGTTCGCTGTGCCGGCCCTGGTGGCCGGCGGGCAGCGCGGCCTGAAGCAAGGGCGGGCGCGACAAGCCGGCTTCTTCCAGCGCGTCGTCCACCAGCACGTTCCATTGCGCGCGCAGCGACGCCGCTGCACCGGCCCAGAATTCGGCGGTGTAGGGCATCAACTGGTTCAGGGCGGCCTGCGTGCGCTGATGCGATTCGGCCGTGCCATCGCCCAGGCGGATCAGCCAGTCGCGCGAATGACGCAAGTGGTAGCGCACTTCCTTGAGCGACTTGCCCGCGATGCCAGCCAGCTGCGCATCGGGCGAGGCCTGCAGCGCCTCCCACTGCAGCAACATGAAAGCGCTGTAGAGGAAGTTGCGGACAATCGTCACCGCGTAGTCGCGCTCCGATGCCGCCGAGGCATGCGGCAATTCCAGCAGCGTGAAGTTGCGAAAGTCCTCGGCGTCGCGGAAATAGGCCAGCGAATCCTCAGTAGCCCCATCACCGCTCACGGTTGCAGCGTGCTGGTACAACAAACGCGCCTGGCCGATCAGGTCCAGGCTCATGTTGGCCAGCGCGATGTCTTCTTCTAGCACCGGGCCGTTGCCGCACCACTCGGCATTGCGCTGGCCCAGCACCAGCGCGTTGTCGGCCAGGTGCAGCAGCTGTTCCAGCGGCGCCTGGACAGGTGTGGCAACGGCATCCATCACATGTGCCCCACTTCGTCGGGGATCTCGTAAAAAGTCGGGTGCCGGTAAATCTTGTCGGCCATGGGTTCAAAAAACGCCGGCTTGTCGTCGGGTTCGCTGGCGGTGATGGTGGCCGAGGGCACCACCCAGATGCTCACGCCTTCCTGGCGCCGCGTGTACACGTCGCGCGCCATCTGCAGCGCCTGCTGCGCATCCGAGGCGTGCAGGCTACCGCAGTGTTTGTGTTCCAGGCCCTGTTTGCTGCGGACAAAAACCTCCCAGAGAGGCCAGTCGCCAGTCACCGTTCGGGCTGAGCTTGTCGAAGCCCCGGCGAGCCCTTCGACAGGCTCAGGGCGAACGGGAAGTTGCGTCGTCATGCGGCCTCCTTCAATTGGCGAGCGCGCTGCTTCGCCGCATGTGCCTGCGCCGCATCGCGCACCCATTGACCATCTTCATGCGCTCTCACGCGATTGGCCAGCCTTTCCTTGTTGCACGGGCCGTTGCCTTTGACCACTTCCCAGAACTCGTCCCAGTTGATGGCGCCGTAGTCGTGCTGGCCGCGCTCCGCGTTCCACTTCAGGTCGGGGTCGGGCAGGGTGACGCCGAGGATGGCGGCTTGCGGCACCGTGGCATCGACAAACTTCTGACGCAGATCGTCATTGGAGATGCGCTTGATGCCCCAGCGCATGCCCTGTTCGCTGTTGGTGCTGTCGGCGTCAGGCGGGCCAAACATGGCGAGCACCGGCCACCACCAGCGGTTCACCGCGTCCTGCACCATGGCGCGCTGCTCCGGCGTGCCCTGCATTTGCACCATCAGGCTTTCAAAGCCCTGGCGCTGGTGAAAACTTTCTTCCTTGCAGATGCGGATCATCGCGCGTGCATACGGGCCGTAGGAGCAGCGGCAGATCGGCACCTGGTTCATGATGGCCGCGCCATCCACCAGCCAGCCGATCACGCCGACATCGGCCCACAGCAGGGTCGGGTAGTTGAAGATGGAGCTGTACTTGGCCTTGCCGGTGTGCAGCGCGTCGAGCAGGCTGTCGCGGCCCACGCCGAGGGTTTCGGCGGCCGAATACAGGTAAAGGCCGTGACCGCCTTCGTCCTGCACCTTGGCCAGGAGAATCGCCTTGCGCTTGAGCGAGGGCGCGCGCGAGATCCAGTTGCCTTCGGGCTGCATGCCGATGATTTCGCTGTGCGCGTGCTGGCTGATCTGGCGCACCAGGGTGCGGCGATAGGCCTCGGGCATCCAGTCCTGCGGCTCGATTTTCTGGTCGGCGTCGATTTTTTCGTCGAAGCGGACCTGCAGTGCCTCGGGTGCTGCACTCACGGCGGCCAGTGCGGGCGCCGAAGCGTCGGGCACGTCAAGGGATTGGGTGTACATGACTTTGTCTCCTGTCGCGGCTCGCCGGAAAAGCGATGTTTTAGCGATGTTTCAAGGCGGCGTTGCTGCCAGTATATCAATTAACCGACCGGTCGGTCGGTTAATTGAGCAGGCCGGGAAAAGCCTTTTGTCAAATGCGCGCCAGATCTGCCAGCAGCGCGTCGGCCGAGGGGTAACGCTGCTGAGGGTCCTTGGCCATCAAGCGGTTGACGACGGGTTGCAGCAAGGCGTGGGCTGGCGGCAGGGCGGGCGTGTCGGCATGCAGGTGTTTGGCCAGCAGCAGCTCCAGCGAGTCGGCCGCAAACGGGCGCTGGCCGGCCAGCATCTCGAAAAACACCACGCCCAGGCTGTAGAGATCGGAACTCGCCGTTACAACGCGGCCGCCGGCCTGCTCGGGACTCAGGTAGTAAGGCGTGCCGACCACGTCGCCGTGGCGGGTCTGGGTCATGTCCAGGTTGTCGGACTGCTGCATGGATTTGGCGATGCCGAAATCGGCCAGCGCCACGCTGCCGTCCAGGCGCAGCATGACGTTTTCAGGTTTGACGTCGCGATGAATGATGCCGTGGCTGTGGATAGCCGACAGTGCCTGGGCGATCTGCCGCACCACCTTCAATGCGCATTCGCGGGTCATGCCGGGGCCGAGCAGCGCGCGCATGTCGCCGCGCTCGAAATACTCCATGGCGATGTAGGCATGTTCGTCGGTAAACCCCTGGTCGTGGATGCGGATCACGTGCGGGTGGTTGATGCGGCACAGCAGCGCGTATTCCTGGATGAAACGCACCAGGTGCTCGGAGGCCTGCTTGCCGCGCGAATCCAGCACCTTGAGCACGATGGGCAGGCTGTCGCTTTCGCGTTCGGCCAGATAGACCTCGGTCATGCCGCCCGCGCCGATCTTGCGCGTGATGCGGTAGCCCTTGAGCCGCACGGTCGCGCCCTCGGCCCCGTCAAAGCGCAAGCCGCTGAGCGCCGCCAGCTTGGACTGCAGCGCGTCCTTGACGGCACGCGCCGTGATGTCCGAATTGATCTTCACCGCGGCGCTGACCTCGCCGGCGCGTTCGGTCAGGCTTGCCATGCCGTGGATCTTGTCGTCGAGCTGGGTCACCAGGCCGGTGATCTCGACCACCTCCAGCGCGGGAAGGCCGCGCGCAAGGGAATGCTGTCGCGCGTGCCGGTCTGCACGCCAGGGCCGGCCAGCGCCAGCACGCCTGCGCTGGCCAGCACGGTCCAGCCGCGCTCACGGGTGGTGGCCTCCAGCCGGGCTGCCAGGCCGACGGTGTCGCCCACCGGGGTCAGGTCCTGGTCGTCCTCTGCGTTCATGGCGCACAGGCGCACTTCGCCGCAGTGCAGGCCGACACCCATGGCAAACGGCGGCAAACCGCGCGCCGGGAAACGCTGCTCCAGCCAGTGACGGAATTCCTGGGT
>CBFGNA010000239.1:0-4673 GCA_965650045.1 uncultured Polaromonas sp. | reverse complement strand
CGTCTTTTTCAGCTACAGCCAGGCCCACCCGTGCAGCCAGACCCTGCATGGCGGCATGCCGGTGCTGGCGGGTGAAAAATGGATTGCGACCAAGTGGCTGCGAGAGCGTGAATTTGTTTAACAGACTCTTCCCGGCGGGCGCCGCGGAACTGGCTCTGCCAGTCTGCAGGCGTCGTCCCCTGCAAGGGGAGAAGGCGCTACACGCAGTGAGCGTCCGACAGGGGTGCGCATAATTTATGAAAATAAGAGCGAACGATATTGATATCGAAATCGAGGACAGCCATCCCGGCGACCCCGGCGGCCGGCCCGTGGTCCTGCTCATCATGGGCCTGGGCATGCAACTGGTGGCCTGGCCGCCGGCGCTGGTGCAGTCGCTGGTGGATGCCGGCTACCGCGTGATTCGGCTGGACAACCGTGACATCGGCCTGTCCGAGAAGTTCGACCACCTGGGCATGCCCAACCTCTTGTGGGAAGGGCTCAAGTACAAGCTGGGCCTGCCGGTGAACTCGCCCTATTCGCTGGGCGACATGGCGGCCGATACGCTGGCGGTGCTGGATGCGCTGGGTGTGGCGAAGGCGCACGTGGTCGGTGTCAGCATGGGCGGCATGATTGCGCAGCGTGTGGCGATTGCCGCACCGGAGCGTGTGCTGAGCCTGACCAGCATCATGAGCTCCAGCGGCGCGCGCGGCCTGCCGCAGGCCAAACCGCAGGTGATGCGGGTGCTGATGAGCCGGCCGGCCGGCAAGGATCCGGAGTCGGTGCTGAACCACTACGTCAAACTCTTCAAGGCCATCGGCAGCCCGGGTTTTCCGACCGATGATGCCGAGCTGCGCGAACGGATCGCCAGCGCAGCCAGGCGCAGTTTTTACCCGGCGGGCACCGTGCGCCAGATGGCGGCGATTGCGGCCGACAGCCAGCGCGCCCAGGCCCTGGGCGCACTGCGCATGCCGACACTGGTGATCCACGGCAAGGCCGACCCGCTGGTGCCTTTTGCTTGCGGCGAGGACACGGCGCGGCGGATTCCGGGCGCCCGGCTCGTGGCGGTGGAGGGCATGGGCCACGACCTGCCGGCCGGCGTGGTCGAGCGTATTCTTGAACCCCTGATTCCGCACCTGAACAAATCACAAGCTGAACAATCTGAACAAACCGCACAAGCGGCAAAAGACACCGCATGAACAGCCCTGAACAATCCCAGCTTGGCAAAAGCTCGGCTTACATCGACCAGTACGACGCCTCGCTGCTGTTCCCGATTCCGCGCGCCGTCAAGCGTGCAGAAATCGGCCTGGCGGGCACCCTGCCTTTCATGGGCGCCGACATGTGGACGGCTTACGAGCTGAGCTGGCTGAACCTGCGCGGCAAGCCGCAGGTGGCACTGGCGCACATCACCGTGCCCTGCGAGTCGCCGAACATTGTCGAGAGCAAGTCCGTCAAGCTTTATCTGAACAGCTTCAACAACACACGTTTCACCGATGCGCGCGAGGTACGCGAGCGCATTCGCGCCGACCTGAACGCCGCCACCGGCGCGGGCGTGGGTGTCAAGACGCTGGGGCCGGAGCTGTTCGACCAGGAGCCGGTGCATGAACTCGACGGCCTGAACCTGGACCGGCTGGACGTGGAATGCCTGCACTACACACCGGCCCCGGAATTGCTGTTTGCCGATCATGAAGAGCCGCCGGTCACCGAGACGCTCACGTCCAATCTGCTCAAGAGCAATTGCCTGGTCACCGGCCAGCCCGACTGGGGCAGCGTGCAGATCGCCTATTCCGGTGCGCCCATTGACCAGGAAGGCCTGCTGCAATACCTCGTGAGTTTCCGCAACCACAACGAGTTCCACGAGCAGTGTGTCGAGCGCATTTTCATGGACGTGTGGACACGCTGCCGCCCGGTCCGGCTTTCGGTCTACGCGCGTTACACGCGCCGCGGCGGACTGGACATCAACCCCTTTCGCACCAGCCATCCGCAGCCCCTGCCGGGCAATGTGCGGACGGCACGCCAATAAGCGGTGATTGCCGGCCACGCGCCCAAGGCTTTACGCGCCCTGACCTGGCTACCGCTGGTCATGGTGCTGTTCCTGTGGAGCTGTCACGACGGCTACCCCAGCGAGGACGGGCCGGACACCCGCCTCATGACACCAGCCCAGCACGTGGCGCAGCTCAACAAGATGGGCAGCGAAGCCGCGCGCAAGGTCAGGCAGCACATTTCACTGATCAGCGGCTGCCTGCTGCGCTTCACCCCGGTCCGCCAGAGCGCGCAGCCCGCCAGTGTGGATGTGCCGTTGCTGGACCTGGAACTGGCCATGACGACGCACGGCGACAGGCAGCTCATCACCATCGAGCTGCCCGCCGACGATGGTGGAGACGCCTTCAGCAGAACGGTGTATGCCTCGCCCCTGTGGCACCATGCCGTGGCTTTCCGCTCCCACCTGCTGCAGTTGCAGCGGCTGTGTGCCCGGCAGGCAGAGCCCGATCAGCTATCAAAAAAATAGCTGCTTGCGCCCGTCTGGCAAGGGCTAGAGCCCGATTTCATTGAAATAATTGAGCGGCGACAGGCCAGGGTAATCGCCGTCGCGTTTTTCCTTCATCGCCGCGACCGATTCGCGCACATGCTGGTTGCTCCAGATGGCGCCCTGCAGCCAGCCCATTTGTTTGAGCGCATCGTCCACGGCGTGGTCGCGTGCGTAGTGGATGGCCTGCTTGGTGCCCCAGATGGCGACCGGCGGTTTGGCGGCGATTTCTTTCGCGCATTGCAGCGCCGCGGCCAGCATGGTGTCCTGCGATTCAAACACCTCGTTGACCAGCCCGTAGCCCAGCGCCTTCTGCGCAGCAAGCCGCCGTCCGGTGTAGGCCAGCTCCTTGACCACCGCCAGCGGCACCAGCTTGGGCAGGCGCTGCAGGGTGCCGACGTCGGCGACCATGCCGATGTTGATTTCCTGGATGCAGAAAAACGTCTCGGTGGTGGCATAACGGATGCAGCAGGCGGTGACCAGGTCCACCGCGCCGCCTATGCAGCCGCCCTGGATGGCGGCGATCACCGGGATGCGCAGTGTTTCCAGTTTGGTGAACGTGGCCTGCATGCCCGCCAGCAGGTCGAACATCGCCGCGCGACCTTCGGGGCTCTGGTCGTCCATGCTGATGGCGCCGCCAAAGGTGTCCAGCGCCAAGCCGGCGCTGAAATGTTTGCCGGTGCTGGAGATCACCAGCACGCGCGCCTCGCCGGCCTTGTGGATGTGCGTCAGCACCTCGTCAAGCTCGCGCCAGAAGACCGGGTGCATGGTGTTCATCGCCTCGGGGCGGTTGAACACCAGGTGGGCGATGTGGTCCGTGGTGGACAGGGAAAAGCAGGTCAGTGGGTTCATGCCTGCCAATGTAAGTCAGCCCGCCGGCTTCGGCCAGTCACGCCTGAGACGCCTGGCGTGATGGGCCCGCCGGGTTTGCGCCGCCCCCGTGGAGACTTCAATGCAGGTTCAGGAGCGCCGGTGTCAATTCGGCCGTCGTCACCAAACCCGTGGCCCGGTCACACGGCAAGGCGCCTTTGCCTTTTATTTGGCCGCAGCAATCGCTTTGGCCAAATCCGCGGTTTCCTCGCAGCCGGAGCAAAAGGCCTGCAGTTTCGCCAGTTGTGCCTGCGCCTGGGCTTTCTGGCCGGTCTTGAGGTAGGCCATGCCCGAATACTCCAGCGCGCCGCGGTGTTTGGGGTCCAGCGCCAGCGCCTTGCCGTAGGCTGCAAAAGCCTCGTCGTACTTGCCCAGCCAGCGGTTCGAATAACCGAGGTAGTTGTAAGCGTCGGCATTTTTCGGGTCCTGGGCAACCACCTTGCTGAAGCTGCTGACCGCGTCAGCCCATTTTTTGGCTTCGATGGCTTTTTTGCCGGCTGCGAAGTCGTCCATGCGCGCATTTTCGACAGGGGTGCTCTGGAAGTCGGCAGCCCATGCGGCGCCAGCCAGCGCCAGGCTCAGGATGGGCAGGGTGATGAAGTGGCGGAGGGTCAGTGTTTGCATGTCGGGCTCCTGGGGATCGGTGGATGAAGGTGCGCTGCCTGGCAGCACTCTGAACAAACGATGCAAGCCGGCAAACGGATGCATAAGCGGTTTGAACGATGTCGATCAGTCTGGCCGATCACCACAGCTTGGCGCAATTGCCACTGAACACCACCGTGGTGCCCGGACGGGCCGGCGCTTCGACGGTTTCCAGCGTCACCACGAGCTTGCTGACTTTGGACAGCAGTTTTTCAGAGGTGTCGGGCAGCAGGGACACCGCCGAGCCGGTGGTCGGCACCGGACCCAGTGCCAGGGCTGGCCCGTCTGCGGGTAGCGCCCACAGCATCAGCGTGCCGCCCGCCGGCGGCGTGATGGGGCCGATGACCTTGAGCGTCATGGTCTTGCCGTGGCGCAGTGAGCTGACCAGCAGCTTGCCGTTGCCCTGCGCGTCGGTCAGCAGGCCCACGTAACTTTGCGGCAGTTTTTCACCCGTGCGCATGGCGAGCTGGTCGCTGGACAGGAAGAGGCTCGGTGTCGTGAGGAATAAAGCGCTGGCGGCAATCAAGCCGGCGGCGAGACCGGCGCCACCCCAACCCGCAGGCTGGCGCCACCCCAGCCAGCCGCGCTGCGAGCTTGTCGCGGAGGCGGCGGGCTGAGTGCGTGCCGCAATGGCTTTCCACAACTGCGGCGAGGGCTG
>CBFGNA010000238.1:0-4688 GCA_965650045.1 uncultured Polaromonas sp. | reverse complement strand
AGCACCTTGCGGTCGATTTCGAGGATGGCTGATTTGGGGTCGTCAAGCAGGGCGCGGACTTCGGCATTCAGCGTGCCGTACTGCGTCAGCAACTCGCGCATGTGCTGGGCACCGCCGCCTGACGCCGCCTGGTAGGTCATGGACGTCATCCACTCGACCAGGCCGGCCTTGTAGAGCGCGCCCACACCCATCAGCATGCAACTGACGGTGCAGTTGCCGCCGATCCAGTTCTTGCCGCCTTTGGCCAGCGCGTTCTGGATGACCGGCAGGTTGACCGGGTCGAGCACGATGATGGCGTCGTCATTCATGCGCAGGGTCGATGCGGCGTCGATCCAGTGGCCGGTCCAGCCGGCGGCGCGCAGTTTGGGATACACCTCGGTGGTGTAGTCGCCGCCCTGGGCGGTCAGGATCACGTCACACTTCTTCAGGGCCTCGATGTCGTAGGCGTCTTTCAGCGTGGTTTCGTTTTTCGCCTGCGCCGGGGCCTTGCCGCCGGCGTTGGAGGTCGAAAAGAAGACCGGCTCGATCAGGTCGAAGTCGTTCTCGGCCTGCATGCGGTCGATCAGTACCGAGCCGACCATGCCACGCCAGCCGACGAGTCCCGTGAGATTGCCCTTGAGTTTCATGATGTCGCCCTTTGAAAAGTCAAAATATGGCTTTTGGGCCCGGCTCATCGAGCCGGCAGGGCACGACGAACCGGGCTTGTCAGCCTTTAATGGTGGTCGGTTTGGTGGTGTGGGCAAAAACCGGCGCAGCGCTGATCGCGCGCGATGCGGCGACGAAGCGGATGGAAGCGGGGTTTTGGCGCATGGACCTATTGTAATCACCGCGGTGGGCGCGGCACTGCGCCGGCGCTATTTGCCGGCCTGGCTTGTGGCTGCCAGCCAACGCCGCGGCGCTGGCCAGCGTGGCTTCAGGACTGCCCGAGGGCTTTGACGACGGCTTCGCCCATCTGGGTGGTTCCGACTTTGGTTGTGCCTTCACTGTAGATGTCCGGTGTGCGCAGGCCTTGGCTCAGCACCGCGTCCACGGCTTTTTCGATGCGCACGGCCGCTTCCGGCTGGTTCAGGCTGAAACGCAGCATCATCGCCGCGCTCAAAATCGTGGCCAGCGGATTGGCCACACCCTTGCCGGCGATGTCGGGGGCGCTGCCGTGGCTGGGTTCGTACAGGCCCTGGTTTTTCGTGTTCAGGCTGGCCGAGGGCAACATGCCGATGGAGCCGGTCAGCATGGCGGCGGCGTCGGACAGGATGTCGCCGAACATATTGCCGGTGACCACCACGTCGAACTTCTTGGGCGCCTTGACCAGCTGCATCGCAGCGTTGTCCACATACATGTGGTCCAGCGCGACGTCAGGATATTCCTTGCCGACCTCGGTGAGCACGTCTTTCCAGAGCTGGAAGGTTTCGAGCACATTGGCCTTGTCGACACTGGTGACGCGGCTGCTGCGCTTGCGGGCGGCCTGGAAAGCGACATGCGCGATGCGTTCGATCTCGGGGCGCGAATAACGCATGGTGTCGAAGGCTTCCTCGGCGCCGGGAAAGTGGCCGTCGGGCGACACACGGCGGCCGCGCGGCTGGCCGAAGTAGATGTCGCCGGTCAGCTCACGGATGATCAGGATGTCCAGGCCGGAGACCAGCTCGCGTTTCAGGCTGGAGGCATCGACCAGCTGCGGGTAGCAAATGGCCGGGCGGAAGTTGGCGAACAGGCCCAGGTTCTTGCGCAGGCCCAGGATGGCTTGCTCCGGGCGCAGCGGCCGGTCCAGCGTGTCGTATTTCCAGTCGCCGACGGCGCCGAACAGAATGGCGTCAGACTCTTTCGCGAGTTTCAGGGTGGCGTCGGGCAAGGGATGGCCGTGGTTGTCGTAGGCGGCGCCGCCGACCAGTGCGGTCTCGGTTTCAAACTTCAGGTCGAGCGCGTGCAGGACCTTGACGGCCTCGGCGACGATTTCGGTGCCAATGCCGTCACCTGGCAGGATTGCGATTTTCATTTTTAGTGTTCTCTCGATTTACTATGATTTTGATAGCTGCTTGCGCACGCCAGATAAGGGCTGGCCGATTTGGCTTAAATTTCAGGCAGCAAGGCGGTTCGCCAGCCAGGGTTTGGTCGCCAGCCGTTCGGCTTCGAAAGCCTTGATCTTGTCGCTCTGACGCAGGGTCAGGCCGATGTCGTCGTAGCCGCCCAGCAGGCAGAATTTCTTGAAGGCCTGCACCTCGAAAGGAATTTCTTCGCCCTGCGGCTTGACGATGACCTGGCGCTCGAGGTCTATGGTCAGTTGGTAACCCGGGAAGGCCAGCGCCTCGTCGAACAACTGGCCGACCTGGGCTTCGCTCAGCACGATGGGCAAGAGGCCATTCTTGAAGCTGTTGTTGAAAAAGATGTCGGCATAACTCGGCGCGATGATGGCGCGAAAGCCGTACTGGTCCAGCGCCCAGGGCGCGTGTTCCCGCGAGGAGCCGCAGCCGAAGTTCTTGCGCGCCAGCAGGATGGAAGCGCCCTGGTAGCGCGGCTGGTTCAGCACGAAGTCGGGGTTGGGCCGGCGGCTGGCCGGGTCCTGGCCCGGAAAACCGGCGTCCAGGTAGCGCCACTCATCGAACAGGTTGGGGCCAAAGCCGGTCTTGCGGATGGATTTGAGGAACTGCTTGGGGATGATGGCGTCGGTATCGACGTTCTCGCGGTCCATGGGCGCGACCAGGCCTTTGTGTACGGTGAATTTTTTCATGGTGCGGCCCTTCAGGAAAATTTACGAATATCGACAAAATGGCCGTGCACGGCTGCGGCCGCGGCCATGGCCGGGCTGACCAGGTGCGTACGGCCACCGGCGCCCTGCCGGCCTTCGAAGTTACGGTTGGACGTCGAGGCGCAGCGCTCGCCCGGTTCGAGCCGGTCGGCGTTCATGGCCAGACACATGGAGCAGCCGGGCTCACGCCACTCGAAACCGGCGGCGACAAAAATCTTGTCCAGGCCTTCGCGCTCGGCCTGTTCCTTGACCAGGCCGGAGCCAGGCACCACCATGGCCAGCTTCACGTTGCCAGCGACCTTCTGGCCGATCTTCTGCACCATGGCCGCGGCTTCACGCATGTCCTCGATGCGGCTGTTGGTGCAGGAGCCGATGAAGACCTTGTCCACCAGGATGTCGTTGATGGCCTTGCCGGGCTGCAGGCCCATGTAAGTCAGTGCACGCTCGATGGCGTCGCGTTTGTTGGCGTCTTTTTCCTTGTCCGGGTCGGGCACGCGCTCGTCGATGGACAAGACCATTTCGGGCGAGGTGCCCCAAGTGACTTGCGGCCGGATCTGCGCGGCATCCAGTTTGACCACGGTGTCGAACTTCGCATCCGGGTCAGACTGCAGCGTCTTCCAGTAGGTCACGGCCTGGTCCCATTCGACGCCGGTGGGCGCCAGCGGGCGGCCCTTGACGTAGGCGATGGTTTTCTCATCGACGGCCACCAGGCCGGCACGGGCGCCGGCTTCGATCGCCATGTTGCAGACCGTCATGCGGCCTTCCATGCTGAGCGCGCGGATGGCCGGGCCGCCGAACTCGATGGTGTAGCCGGTGCCGCCGGCGGTGCCGATTTTTCCGATGATGGCCAGCATGATGTCCTTGCCGGTGAGGCCCGGCGCAAGTTTGCCCTCCACATAGACCAGCATGTTTTTGGCTTTTTTGGCCAGCAGGGTTTGCGTGGCCATGACGTGTTCAACCTCGCTGGTGCCGATGCCGTGGGCGAGTGCACCAAAGGCGCCGTGGGTCGAGGTGTGGGAGTCGCCGCAGACCACGGTCATGCCGGGCAGGGTCGCGCCGCTTTCGGGGCCGATGACGTGCACGATGCCCTGGCGTTTGGACAGGAAGGGGAAGTAGGCGGCCGCGCCGAACTCGGCGATGTTGCTGTCCAGCGTGGTGATCTGTTCCTTGCTCACCAGGTCGGTGATGCCGTCGTAGCCGAGTTCCCAGCCGGTGGTCGGCGTGTTGTGGTCGGCGGTGGCGACGATGGAGCTGATGCGCCAGACCTTGCGGCCGGCCTCGCGCAGGCCTTCAAACGCTTGCGGGCTGGTGACCTCGTGCACCAGGTGCCGGTCGATGTAGAGGATGGCGGTGCCGTCTTCCTCGGTGTGGACGACGTGTTCGTCCCAGATCTTGTCGTAAAGGGTGCGTCCCATGGTGTTTTTCCTTCGTGGTTGGCTGATTTTAATTTGTTAACTTGCCGCTGCTGCGGGGAGGCTTGCATGTGCAGTGAGGTGATCGACCAGCAGCCGGGCCGTGACCGGCAGGCTGGAAAAGTCGCGCGCCACCAGTTCGATCTGGCGCGTGGCCCAGCCGTTGGTCAGGGCCACGGCTTCGAGGTCGCCGACGCCATGCATCAGCTCGAACGCGCGTTGCGGCATGATGCCCACGCCCAGCCGGTTGTGGATCATGCGGCACATCGCGTCCAGGCCCGTGACGTGGATGCGCAGCTTGATGGTGCGGCCCGCCAGCGCGGCAGCATCACGCATCGCCAGGTAGATCGAGCTGTTCGAATGCAGGCCGACGTGATCGAAGTCCAGCGTGTCTTCAAAGGCGACCGCGTCCTGCTCGCCCAGCGGGTGGCCGCGCGGCACGATCAGCACCAGCCGGTCCTGCCGGTAGGGCAGGGCCTGCAGGCCGCCGATGCCGTCGGCGGGGTTGCACACCCCGAGGTCGGCCGCGCCTTCCT
>CBFGNA010000237.1:0-4698 GCA_965650045.1 uncultured Polaromonas sp. | reverse complement strand
GCATAAAAATTTTCCGTGCCGGCGACATAGACTGGCGCGCTGCCGCCCTTGGCCGGATCACCATTGAGCAGTTGCACCAGCGCCAGCGGTCCGGGGTGCTGCAGCGCCGGCCCTTCCAGCACAGCGCCTTTGGCCGTAAAACTGGCGACGCTGAAGGTCGGCAGGATGTCGGGCGCCATCAGGGCGTCCATGTCGAGGCGGCTGTTGTCGAAGCTGACCGGGTAGTGGGTGGGCATGCCGGGCTGCCAGTTGAAAGCCTTGAAGTAGTTGGCGACCGAGCCAATCACATCGGCCGGGCTGTTCCACAAATCGATGTTGCCGTCGCCGTCGAAGTCCACCGCGTATTTGTTGCGGCTGGACGGCATGAACTGCGGCATGCCCATGGCGCCGGCATAACTGCCCAGCGGGGCCAGCGGGTCGGTGCCCAGCCGGCTCTGCATGGTCAGGAACTGCTCAATTTCGCCCCTGAAAAATTCGCTGCGCTCGCTGGCGCGCGGGTGCGCGGCCGGAAAGTCGAAGGCCAGCGTGGCCAGCGCATCCAGCACGCGGAAGTTGCCGGTGTTGCGGCCGTAAATGGTTTCGACGCCGATGATGCCGACGATGATTTCCGCGGGCACACCATATTCGGCTTCGGCGCGCGCCAGGCTGGCCTGGTTGTCCTGCCAGAAGCGCACCCCAGCGGCAATGCGCACCGGGTCGATGAAGCGGCTGCGGTACACGCGCCAGTTCTTGGTGAAGGTTCTGGTGGGCGGCTGCATCAGGCGCACCACGGCCGGCAGGTGACGCGCCTGGCCCAGGGTCTGGCGCACCCATTGCGCGTCAAGGCCGCGCCGGCTGGCCAGATCGTCGGCGAAGCGCATGACCTCGGGCCGGTCGGCGTACACCGGTGCAGGCGCTGGCGCGCGCACGTCCGCCTTCCGGGGTTTGGGGTGTTTTTGGCCCGCAGCCCCCGCCCCGCTTGCGCAGGCAGCTATCAAAACAAGAGCAAGGACGGCGCGGCAGGGGGCGGAGAGCGAGGGCAGGCAGGGGATCATGCGGGAGAGGGTGATTCTAAAAAGCACGGCGGCAGGGCCACAGTATGGCCGCAGGCGCCCACCCCTTGTGTGGGACCTTGCCTCAAGCTGGCCAGCGCAATCCGGCATAGTGCTTTTTCAACGCCGCCAGGGTCGGCCGCGGCCCACTGGCGGCCCCGCCGGCATAACGCTGGGCTTCGAGCAGCATCAACCAGTCATGGATCGCGCGGGCGTCGCCACCCTGCAGCTCCAGCACCTGCTGGGCAAGCTGGCGCGGTGAGCTGCCAGCGTGGCTGGGGAGACCCGCCTGCGCCAGCCGCCGCCGCGCGCGCGCCAGCAGCCGCAGCCAGGGATCGTGCTGCGTGCGCTCCCACCAGGCCCAGGCCGCGCCGATGGCGCTGGCCAGCACCACGATGGCGATCAGCACATAGCTGAGGTCTTCCCAGCTTGGCGATTCGAAGCCCAGGTTCTTCAACAGGTCCAGTTGCCTGCCCTGCGTGTAATTGAGCACCCACTGGTTCCACCGGTTGTTGACGGCCTCCCACGCGGCGCGCAAGCCCAGGGTGAACCGGGGGTTGATCGCCCCCAGCGCCTGTCCCACCACACCCTGTGGCGCCACCAGGCGCTGAAAAGAGCCGGTGCGGCCAGGCGAGACCGCCGAGGTGGGGTCCACCCGCACCCAGCCCTGGCCGGCCTGCCAGACTTCGGCCCAGGCGTGGGCATCGCTCTGGCGCAGCACCCAGAAGTTGTCCACGCTGTTGAGTTCGCCGCCCTGGTAGCCGGTGACAATGCGCGCCGGCACATCCATGGCCCGCATCAGCACCACAAAGGCGGAGGCGATGTGTTCGCAGAAACCCTGCTTGCGATCGAACCAGAATTCATCGGCGGTGTTGGCGCCATAGAGGCCCGGCTCCAGCGTGTAAACGTAGCCACCGGTGCGCAGGCGCTCCATGGCCACAGCCACCAGTGCGCGGGTGTCGGCCTGCGCGTAGCGCGGATCGCGGCGGATCTCTGCGGCCAGCGCCAGCGTGCGCGGGTTGAAGCCCGCCGGGAGATCGACAAACTCCTGCAGACCGACTTCCTGTTTCTCGGGGCCGTGGCGGAACACCGGGTGGCTCTTCACCTGGTAACGCACGATGTCGGTGATGGGCCGGTCGGTGAACCATTGCAGGTCGCTGCTCATGCGCGTGCGGTAGCCGGGCACCCGCGGACTTTCGCCGGCGGCTTCCATCACAAACAGCCAGGGCCGGCTGGTGGGCTCCAGCGTCACCTGGTAGGAGACGGCGGCGCCCTCGACCTTGAGCTGGTCGGCCAGTTTGTAGCGCGAAGGAAACCGCGAACTGGAGGAGGGCAACCACTGGCGCCCGTCGAAGGTGGACAGCACCGGCCCGCGGAAGTACAGCTCGCGCTGCGGCGGCGGCAGGCCTTCAAAAGCAATACGCATGGCGATGCTGTCGTCCAGCGCCAGACTGGCGATGGTGCCGACCTGCATGCTGGCGCTCAGGCCGCTGCGGCCGGTCATGGCGTCCGACGGCGTTCCCCACAGCGGCGCCAGCCGGGGGAACAGCAGAAACAGCACCACCATCACCGGCGCGCCGGCCAGCGCCATCCAGCCCGCCGTTTTGGCCGCCTGCAACAGCGGCGGCTTGCCCACCGGCATGTGGGCATTGACCAGCGCCGTCAGCAGGCCCAGCAAGCCCAGCAGCATGCTGAAGGCGGTCAGCAGCGACTGGGAATAAAAAAAGTTGGTCAGCATGGTGAAAAAGCCGAGGAAAAACACCACAAAGGCATCGCGCCGGGCGCGCAGCTCCAGGGTCTTGAGCGCCAGCAGAATCACGATCAGCGTGACCCCGGCATCGCGGCCCAGCAGGGTCTTGTGGGTCAGGAGTGTTGCGCCCACGGCAATCGCCAGCAGCACCAGCAGCCACCATCTGTTCGGCAATGGCTTGTTGCCAAAAGCCAGCCTGGCGCGCCACAGCAGCATTCCCGCTGCCAGCGCGCTGCACCACCAGGGCAGGTGGGCGACTTGCGGCAGCAGCACCCAGGCGATGACTGCCAGCAGGAACAGGGTGTCGCGGCTGTCGCGAGGCAGGGACTGGAGGCGGGCTAGCAATTTCCACCCCTGCCAGAGCTTGTCTGTGTGATCGCTTTTTCAGTGGTTTGCCAGCAAGCCGGGTCTCGCCCCGGCGGGCGAGGCACTTTTCTTTGCGTCGCCAAAGAAAAGTACCCAAAAGAAAGGCGACCCGATGGTCCGGGTCCCCTGCGCTGCGCTTCGGGGCAACCTGCGGTGCTCGCCGAAAACGGGGTCGAGCTCGAACTCGCTGCGCTCAGACAATCGCTCGCCCTGATCCGTTTTCGGCTGCGCTCCTCGGCCCGGCCCGACGGGTGGGGGAACAGAAATCCAACGCGGATGCGGGGAGGCGAGGACGCGCTTTGCGCGTCCTCGCCGGAGTCCGATCCCGTACCCGCATCCGTTCCCGCGCCCACCACCCTTCTGTATGCGCCGAGGAGCGCAGGGCCAGACGGATCAGGGATCGCGATTGTTTGAGCCGCAGGCGAGTTCGAGCGAGACCCCGGCTGGACCGAGCACCGCAGGTTGCCCCGCAGCGAAGCGAAGGGGACGCAGACAGCAGGGGCGCCTTTTCTTTGCTTACTTTCTTTTGGCGAAGCAAAAGAAAGTGAGTTGCCGCCGGGCAACCCCCGGCTTGTTGGCAAGCCCGCGACGCGAGAGGGGAAGACGGCTTCGACAAGCTCAGCCCGAACGGCAGGAAAACTCAGCATAAAGCCAGCGCCTCCAGACATTGCCGTTTGTGCGCCTCCCCACTCGAAGGCTTGATCTGCACGCCCGGCAATCGCAGGCCGTAGCTCAGGCCCAGCTTGTCGGCCTGCAGCAGCCAGGCGCACAGGCGCGACAGCCGTGCTTCGGTGTCCAGCGAGCCGGCCTGCGCAAAGTCCAGCCAGAGTTCATGGCGCTGGGCCTGCTGGGCATCGCGCACCACCAGGCCATTGCCCTGATCGTCGGCCTTGGCGGCTTTTTTCCACATCACCAGCTTGAGCGGGTCGCCGCGCCGGTAGCTGCGCACGCTGTCGAACTCGCCACTGCTCTGCACGCGGGCGGCAGCGCTGGCGGCGCCGGAGCGCGGTTCGCCGGGCGGCAAGGGGGGCGGCTGGCGTTCCGGCGCCGGATAAACCAGCACCTGCGCGGCCGGCCGCCAGATCGTCCAGACGCGAAAAGTGCCCAGCGGAAACCGGGTTTCGGCCGTCAGCGTGGGCAAGCGGTGCAGGCCGCGCCGTGCCGGCGTGAACGCGATCTGCACGGTGCTGCTGCCTTCGGCCGGCACATCGGTCCAGGCCCATTGCGGCTCACCCTTGAGCCCGGCGGCCTGGAGCACGCGCACCCCGATGCCATGCCGCGGCGACCCCCGGGCGTTCATGAGTTTGACGTCAAAAACGGCTGTAGCCCCCGCGTACTGGGCGTGGGGTGCTATCAAATTCATGGCAAGGCCGCGCAATGTGCCGTGGCACACATGCATGCCGACAACAGCGCTGCCAGCCAGCAAAAAGGTCAGCAAATAGCCCAGGTTGAGCTGGTAGTTGATGGAAGCCACCAGCAGCACCAGCAGGGTCAGCAAAGACGGGGTGATAGCAAACGTTTCTTTCGTTGCATTCAAAACCACTTTGTCGT
>CBFGNA010000236.1:0-4705 GCA_965650045.1 uncultured Polaromonas sp. | reverse complement strand
AGAACGCCATGCTGATCCAGCTTCTTGTCCAACACCCCCAGGCGCTGGGGACCGTCATCAAAAACACCCCGGCCTGGGTCTGGGGCATGCTGGTCGCGCTGCTGGCGCTCGGCCTGAGCCAGGTGCGCGACCGCCGCGTCAGCCGCTTGCGCATGGCCGTCATGCCCCTGGCCATGATCGCCCTGTCGCTGTGGGGCATGTTCTCGGCTTTCGGCAAATCGCCCCTGTTCGCCGAAGTCATGGCCGTCTGGCTGGTGGCCGCCGTGCTAACCGCCAGTTGGATGGCCCGGACCTCCCCACGGCCGGGGACGGCGTATGACGCCGCAACACGCAGCTTCGCCTTGCCCGGAAGCTGGTTGCCGCTGATGCTGATCCTGGGCATCTTCCTGACCAAATACGTGGTGGGCGTAGACCTCGCCATGCAGCCCGAACTGGCGCGTGACGGCCAGTACACGCTGCTCACCGGCGCGCTGTACGGCCTGTTCAGCGGCACCTTTGCAGGCCGCGCCGCGCGCCTCTGGCGCCTGGCCCTGCGCCCGGCCACGTCGCCTTCACCGTCTCCCCTCCTCAACGCCTGAAAGGACTTGCCATGCCTGTGCCGAATCATCTGCCGAATAACTTGTCCGCGTCTTCCCCCCTGTCCGAACCGCGGCTGGAGAAACTGGCGCGCCGCCGCGCCGCCGCCAAACTCGGCTGGTATCTCCACGCCACGGTTTACCTGCTGGTCAACCTGATGCTGGTCGCACTGTCGGTGTCCAGCGGGCGCCACTGGGCGGTCTTCCCGCTGTTCGGCTGGGGCATTGGCCTGGCGGTGCACGGTGCCGTGGTGTTTCTGCTCAGCGGCGGCGCCGGCCTGCACGAGCGTCTGGTGCAACGCGAGCGTGAGCGCCTGACGCTGCAGCGCGACCCCTGGTAACAGCCGCAGACCCGCCATGCGCAACGCCCTGTTCACCAGCCTGCTGTTCCTGCTGCCCTGACCACCCCAGCCCCCGAGGCTCGCCTTAGAATGATTTGCATGTTCCCACCCCACAGCCCCGAAGCCATTGAACACCTGGCGCACAAACGCGCAGGCGCCAAGCTGGGCTGGTACGTTCACGCGGCTTTTTTTGTCGCCGTGAACCTGCTGATTTTTGCCATGTCGCGTTACGGCTTCGGCAGCCGGCCCTGGTCGGTTTTTCCCTTCCTCGGCTGGGGCGTCGGGCTGGCGCTGCACGGCGTGGCGGTGTTCGTGCTGGGCAATGGCAGCGGCGTGCGTGAGCGCCTGGTCCAAAAAGAACGCGAACGCCTGCGGCGCAGCACCGATGGATCGTGAAGGTGGCGCCATGCGGGTGACACCTCCCCGCTGGCTTCAGATCGACTGGCTCGACAAGCTGCGCCACCTGCTGCAGGTGATGGCCTTTGCCCTGGCCGTCGCCACCATCCAGTACGCCTTCGTGCCCGAGCGGCCCTATGGCCCGCCGCTGGTGTATTCGCTGTTCATCGCCAGCATCTGCTGGGCCGTGATTGACCTGGGCCGCGAGCTTTTTCCATCCAGCGCCGAAACCGGCTGGCCCCACGGGCTTGCCGGGCTGGGCCTGGTGCTGGGCGGCATTGTGCTGGGCTACCTGCTGGGCACCTGGCTGGCCGACAAGCTGTGCCTGTACTTCAACTGGTACGCTGCCGGCGCCCGCCCGTCTCACATTGATCCGGCGCAGGAGCGCAGCTCCATCCTGATCACCGTGCTGGCCGGTATTGCCGGCAGTTATTACTTCTACACCATCAACAAAAGCGCCTACCTGCTGCGCAAGATGACCGAGGCGCGGCAGCATGCCAGCGAGGCCCGGCTCAAACTGCTGGAAACCCAGCTGGAGCCGCACATGCTGTTCAACACCCTGGCCAACCTGCGTGCGCTCATCGCCACCGACCCGCAGCGCGCACAGGTCATGCTGGACCACATGATTGCCTACCTGCGCGCCACCCTCGGTGCCTCGCTGTCGCCCACCCACAAGCTGCAGGCCGAATTCGACCGGCTGCGCGACTACCTCGAACTCATGGCCATCCGCATGGGCCCGCGCCTGTCGTACACGCTGGACCTTCCCGAGGCGCTGGCACAGCACCCGGTGCCCACGCTGCTGCTGCAGCCGCTGGTGGAAAACAGCATCAAGCACGGGCTGGAGCCGAAAGTCGCCGGCGGCCACATCGCCGTCAGTGCGCGCCGGGACGGCGCCGAGCTGGTGCTGGAGGTCAGCGACACCGGCGTCGGCCTGTCCGGCACCGATGACGCGCGCACCGGCTTCGGCGTGGCCCAGGTGCGCGAGCGCCTGGCCAGCAGCTACGGCGCCGCGTCCGCTATCGAATTGGTAGCTGTTGACGCAGGTGGGACAAGGGCTACAGCCCGATTTCCTTATCAATCATGAATATGCACCCAGCGACTGCCCTGATTGCGGAAGACGAGCCGCTGCTGGCTGCTGCGCTGCAGGCCGAGCTGGCCCGGGCCTGGCCGGCGCTCAAGGTGCTGGCCACGGTCGGCGACGGCGCCTCCGCGGTGACCCAGGCGCTGGCCTTGCGGCCCGACGTCTTGTTCTTCGACATCCGTATGCCGGGCCTGGGCGGGCTGGAGGCGGCCGCCGAGCTGGCCGACGAATGGCCGGCCGACAGCGTCTTTCCGGCGCTGGTGTTTGTCACCGCCTACGACCAGTACGCGGTCCAGGCCTTTGAGGCCCAGGCGGTGGATTACCTGCTCAAGCCTGTGCAGCCGGCACGCCTGGAAAAAACCGTGTCAAAAGTGCAGTCAGCCCTGATGGGACGGGCGCAGGCAGCTATTCATTCAGGAGCAAACTCAGGTTCAACAGCAGGCAGCAGCCTGGATCAGGCGCTGGGCCAGCTGCGGCATTTGCTGGCCGGCGCGGCGCCCGCTGCGCCCGTGGCGCCGCTCAAGGTGATCCAGGCCAGCGTAGGCAGCAGCATCCGCATGGTGCCGGTCGCCGAGGTGCTGTATTTCGAGGCCGCCGACAAATACATCCGCGTGTTGACGGCCGACCACGAGTACCTGATCCGCACGCCGCTCAAGGAACTGCTGCCTCAGCTCGATGCGCAGCTGTTCTGGCAGATCCACCGCGGCACGGTGGTGCAGGCCGGCGCCATCGACAGCGTGCACCGCGACGACAACGGCAAGCTGTCGCTGAGCCTGCGCGGCCGCCCTGAAAAACTGGCGGTCAGCCGCCTGTACAGTCAGCAGTTCCGCGCCATGTAGCGCCCTCTTTTTATTGACGCATGACCGAGCCAGCCACCCCCGCATCCATCCTCGAATTCTGGCTGGGCGAAGACTTCGCCTCCGGCTGGCCCAGCCGCGACATGGGCAAGCAGTGGTTTGGTGGCGGCCCCGAGCTTGACCGGCAGATCGCCGAACGTTTCGGCCCACAGGTCGCGCAGGCGCTGGCCGGTGGGCTTGCAGAATGGGAAGCCAGGCCGCTGGACCGGCTGGCCCTGGTCATCCTGCTCGACCAGTTTCCGCGCAACATCCACCGCGGCCAGGCCAAGGCCTTTGCCGGCGACGCGCGGGCCCAGCGCCTGGTCCGTGAAGCGCTGGCGCAGGGCATGGACCAGCAGTTGCCCTGGGTCGGCCGCGTTTTTCTGTACATGCCGCTGATGCATGCAGAAGACCTGCAGCAGCAGGAAGAAGGCGTGCGGCGCTTTCAGCAACTGGCCGAGGACGTGCCCGAGCCTTTGCGCAAGACGGTGAACAACAGCCTGCGTTTTGCCGAGCAGCACCGCGACATCATTGCGCGGCTGGGCCGCTTCCCCTACCGCAACAATGCGCTGGGCCGGACCAACACAGCGCTGGAGTTCGACTTCCTGAAAAACGGCCCGCGCTTCGGGCAGTAAGCCGGGGCGGCCGGCGCCTGGTGCCGCACGCACCCGTCCGCTCCTTTGCAAACCCTTGATCGAACAAGGTTATCCCGCAACATCCGTGCACCTTTACTTTCATGTAACCAATAATGTTGCATGAAAAAGAACAGCCAACTTTCCTGCGTTCTTCACGGGCTCCTGCACATGGCGGAGACGGACGGGCCTGTGACATCTGAAACGCTGGCAGCCGCCATGAAGACCCACGCGGTGGTGGCACGACGCCTCATGGCCGGCCTGCGTCACGCCGGCTTTGTTGACTCAGCCAAGGGGCATGGCGGCGGCTGGGTGCTCTCCTGCCCCCTGGCCGCCATCACCCTGGGCGATATCCATGAAGCTCTGGGCGCACCCACGCTTCTCGCTGTGGGCCATCGCGATGACAACCCGCCCTGCCTGGTGGAACAAGCCGTTAACGCGGCGCTTGAAGGTGCATACCGGGAGGCCGAACAGGTGCTTCTGGACCGGCTGCATGCGGTCACGCTCGAAGCGCTGTCGAAAGATTTTCACCAGCGCATGGTCGCTGGCCGTTTGACTTTGAAGGACATGAACCATGACGTATGACGCGCTCGTGATCGGAGGCAGCTTCTCCGGGCTATCAGCTGCCATGCAACTTGCCCGCGCGCGCTGCCGGGTCGCGGTGATGGATTCGGGCCTGAGGCGCAACCGCTTCGCGAGTACCTCGCACGGTTTCCTCGGGCATGACGGCCGCCCGCCCGGCGACATCGTGGCAGACGCCAAGGCCCAGCTGCTGGCCTACCCGAACGTGACGTGGCTGGACGCAACCGCCCTGGCAGCTGAGACCACCGGGGACGCATTTTCT
>CBFGNA010000235.1:0-4711 GCA_965650045.1 uncultured Polaromonas sp. | reverse complement strand
GGGCAGTCCACGTGGGCGTAGTGGCGGTTGGCCGTCTCGTATTCCACGTGGGCGGTGTTGATGGTGATGCCGCGGGCTTTTTCTTCCGGGGCTGCATCGATCTGGTCGTAGCCTTTGGCTTCGCCGCCGAATTTGCTGGCGAGCACGGTCGTGATCGCTGCCGTCAATGTCGTCTTGCCGTGGTCAACGTGCCCAATCGTGCCTACGTTGACGTGCGGCTTGGTCCGCTCAAATTTGCCTTTTGCCATTTTTCGACTCCAAATACCTAAAGGATTTACTTACGAAAATTACTCAACACCACCATCGCAAACCCAGCCGGACTGCCGCCTCGGCCAGCAAGGAAATGGTGCCCATTCCGGGAATCGGACCCGGGACCTCTCCCTTACCAAGGGAGTGCTCTGCCACTGAGCCAAATGGGCCTAATTCAAACCATCAAAAACTGTCACTGCCAAAAACAACCAGCACTGCTGCCATGGAGCGGGAGACGGGAATCGAACCCGCGTCATTAGCTTGGAAGGCTAGGGTTCTACCATTGAACTACTCCCGCATCGGCCGCCAGAACCTCTTCATCAAGCCCCGGCAACCCCGAAAAACGGTATCCATTCTGTCCGGGCCACTTGCCCAACACTTGCCCAAAACGCCCGCACAATCAACGCCTGCACAATCAATTCGTCGCTGGTGGAGAGGGCTGGATTCGAACCAGCGTACTCGTTAGAGGGCAGATTTACAGTCTGCTGCCATTAACCACTCGGCCACCTCTCCTTTGGCGAACCTCAGATTATGCCATGGAAATTTGACATCCGGCAATCCCGAACAACAAGTGCTTACCAGTGAATGGCGCCCCTGCCCTGCGACTGCAAAAACCGGTTGGCGGCGCTGAAATGGCCACAACCGATGAAAGGCGCCGGTGGGCGCAAAGCCGACAGGGGCGAGGGGTGATTGGCCTTGAGAACCAGGTGGTGAGGCGCAATCAGCGCCTGCTTGGCCTGGGCGTGTCCGCCCCACAGCATGAAAACCACCGGCGCCTGCTTGCCGGATACCGCACTGATCAACCGGTCGGTCAACACCTCCCACCCCTGCCTGGCGTGGCTGGCAGCCTGCCCTTCCTCCACGCTCAGGCTGGTGTTGAGCAGCAACACCCCCTGCCCGGCCCAGCGTTCGAGTGAACCCCCGCTGTGCGGCCGGGCATCCACGGCGGGATCGCGAGCCAGTTCCTTGAAGATATTGCGCAGGCTGGGCGGCGGCCTGACGCCTTCAGGAACCGAAAAAGCCAGCCCCTGGGCCTGGCCGGGACCATGGTAGGGATCCTGGCCCAGAATGACCACACGGACATCGGCGAGCGGCGTCAGGGCCAGCGCCCGAAACGGCTGAGGGGGATAAACAATGGCGCCGGCGGCCAGACGCTGCTCGATGAAGGTGCCGAGTTGCTGCCCGGCCGGGCTCGCCAGAAAATGCCCCACGACCGGCGCCCAGTCGGCGGCCAGCGGCCCCGCGTCCGGGTTCCACTGGCTCAGGTGCCGGCCATGCCCGCTGCCCTCGGGCGCAGGTTTGGCCAAATTTTCAAAGGCCAAATCGGCCTGTAGCCCTTGCTGCATAAGCGTAGTCAGCTATTTAATTAGTAGCATCTGGAAACAGCGCGGCCAATGCCACCCCGGGATCTTCGGCGCGCATGAAAGCTTCGCCAACCAGAAAGGCGTTCACCCCGGCCGCGCGCATGCGCGCCACATCTGCCGGGGTCGTGATGCCGGATTCGGTCACCAGCAGCCGGTCGGCCGGCACGTCCTTGAGCAGCGTCAGGGTGGTGTCCAGCGACACCTCGAAGGTCTGCAGGTTGCGGTTGTTGATGCCCAGCAAAGGGGTTTTGAGCTTGAGCGCGCGATCCAGCTCGGCGCGGTCATGCACTTCCACCAGCACGGCCATGTCCAGCGACAGGGCCAGCGCTTCCAGCGATTTCATTTGCGCATCGTCCAGGCAGGCGGCAATCAGCAAAATGCAGTCGGCGCCCATGACCCGTGACTCGTAGACCTGGTAGGGATCCACGATGAAATCCTTGCGCAACACCGGCAGGTCGCAGGAGGCCCGGGCCTGCTTCAAATAGTCGACACTGCCCTGGAAAAAATCCTTGTCAGTGAGCACAGACAAACACGCCGCGCCATACTCAGCGTAGCTTTGAGCGATATCGGCGGGAATGAAATCAGCCCGCAGCACACCTTTCGACGGGCTGGCTTTTTTCACCTCCGCAATCACGGCCGGCTGGCCGGCAGCCGTTTTGGCGCGCAGGGCGCCCACGAAATCGCGGGTCAGCACGCGCGATTCGGCATCAAACCGCACCGCCTCCAGCGGTTTGCGGCGCATCGCCGCGGCGACTTCCTGCCGCTTGACGGCCACAATTTTGTCGAGAATATCGGACATATCAAGCCCCCACGCTTGTCATTTCATGTACTGCGCTGCCCCCCGAGGGGGCCGTGCCTTGCTTGGGGCGGCCCGGCGCGGCGGCGTTCATGCTGTACCTCCAAGTCCCTGAGTAGCGGAAACAAGCTGCTCAAGCTTGCCCTGAGCCGCACCGGAATCAATCGCCTGGCGCGCCAGCTCGATGCCGGCTTTCATGCTGTCGGCGACATTGGCCGCATACAGGGCGGCGCCGGCGTTCAGGATCACGATGTCGCGCGCCGCACCAGGCTCCTTGTTGAGCACTCCCCTGAGCATGGCCATGGACTGCTCGGGGGTTTCCACCCGCAGCGTACGGTTGCTGGCCATGGCCAAGCCAAAGTCCTCCGGATGGATCTCGTACTCGGTGATTTCCCCGTTTTTGAGTTCGCCCACCACCGTGGCCGCGCCCAGACTGACCTCGTCCATGCCGTCCTTGCCGTACACCACCAGCGCGTGTTCGGCGCCCAGGCGCTGCAGGGCCCGGATCTGAATCCCGACCAGATCCTGGTGGAACACGCCCATCAGGATGTTGGGCGCATCGGCCGGGTTGGTCAGCGGGCCCAGGATGTTGAAGATGGTTCGCACGCCGAGCTCCTTGCGAACCGGCGCCACGTTTTTCATCGCCGGGTGGTGGTTGGGCGCAAACATGAAACCAACGCCGACCTCGGCGATGCACTTGGCAATCGCGTCGGGCGGCAGGTTGATGTTGATGCCCAGCGCTTCGAGCACATCGGCGCTGCCGGACTTGCTGCTGACGCTGCGCCCGCCGTGTTTGCTGACCTTGGCGCCGGCCGCAGCCGCGACAAACATGGAACAGGTCGAGATGTTGAAGGTGTGGGAGCCGTCGCCGCCGGTGCCGACAATGTCCACCAGGTGCGTCTTGTCGGCCACATGGACCTTGGTGGAAAACTCGCGCATCACCTGGGCGGCGGCGGTGATCTCGCCGATGGTTTCCTTCTTGACGCGCAGGCCGGTGATGAGCGCGGCCGTCATGACCGGCGAGAGTTCGCCGCTCATGATCAGGCGCACGATCTTGAGCATCTCGTCGTGGAAAATTTCGCGGTGCTCGATGGTGCGCTGAAGCGCTTCCTGGGGGGTGATCTTGTTACTCAGGGGCATGGTCGTGCTCGCTTGTTGTCTCGTTGATCTTGTCTCAAGGGGATGAATTGTCGGGCAGGGCAGGTTTCAGGCGAAATCCTCCGAACGGCGCCAGTCCCGGCGCGTGCCGGGAAACGGCCACAGGGGTCGGGCCGCCTGAAGATCATGCATCGTTTCGGCCTCCAGCCCTTGCTGGGCGTGCGCCAACAGCTCCTGAATGGATAGCAAATGTGGCTTGCTGACCGATACATTGCGCCCACGCCATCGCCAGGTGCCGCAGGCCCGGCCATCAGCGCTGCTCCAGGAAGTTTTTCAGCATCGCGTGGCCGTGCTCGGTCAGGATGGACTCCGGATGGAACTGCACACCCTGGATCGCGAGCTCCTTGTGGCGCACACCCATGATCTCGCCGTCATCGGTCCAGGCCGTCACCGCAAGCGCGTCGGGACAGGAGGATTTTTCAATCGCCAGCGAGTGGTAGCGATTCACTGTGAACTGCGCCGGCAAATCGGCGAAGACGCCTTGCTGGGTGGTGCTGATGACGCTGGTCTTGCCGTGCATCAACTGCTGCGCGCGGATGATCTTGCCGCCAAAAGCCGCGCCCACCGCCTGGTGGCCCAGGCAGACGCCCAGGATCGGCAGTTTGCCGGCGAAGTGACGGATGGCGGCGACAGAGATACCCGCTTCGGCGGGTGAACAAGGTCCCGGCGAGACCACCAGGCGGTCCGGCGAGCGGTCAGCAATGCCTTCGAGCGTGATTTCGTCGTTGCGGAAAACTTCCACCTGCGCGCCTAGCTCGCCGAAGTACTGCACGATGTTGTAGGTGAAGGAGTCGTAGTTGTCGATCATCAACAGTTTCATGATCCGCTCCTTATTCCAGACCTTCTTCAACCAGCTCCGAGGCACGCAACAGCGCGCGCGCCTTGGCTTCGGTCTCTTTCCATTCCAGCTCGGGCACCGAATCGGCGACCACGCCTGCAGCCGCCTGCACATACAGCATCTGGTCCTTGATGACCCCGGTGCGAATGGCGATGGCCACGTCCATGTCGCCGGCGTAGCTGAGGTAACCACAGGCGCCGCCGTACAGGCCGCGCTTGGTTGGTTCGAGCTGGTCGATCAGTTCCATCGCATGCACTTTGGGCGCGCCGGTCAGGGTGCCGGCCGGGAAGCTGGCCCTGAGCACGT